>NZ_JBIRFT010000002.1:0-279672 GCF_044327625.1 Streptomyces sp. NPDC018031 | reverse complement strand
GGGCGGCGTGCCGGGGCAGGGGCTGTCACGGACCCGGGGCCCACTCCGGCCCAATCCCGGCGGGCCCGCGGCAGAGCGGACGACGGTGGGCTCCCCCACCGCCCTCCGGCCGTCCGCTCCGGCGATGGTCGTGCCGTCGTGCGTCGCTGTCGCCGTCGAGGGGGCGCGCCGGGGCTCCGGCGAGTCCGTTCTGGTCGCGCCCCACCCCTCCTGACCTGCGCGTCGGCGGACCGGGGGCGCTCCCGGAAAAAACTTCGGCCGATGATGTCGAGAACCCGTGCCTGGCTCCGTCCCCGCAGTGAACGCGACCACAATGGGTCGCACCACCATCGAGGAGACCCACCATGGCCAAGTACTTGCTGCTCAAGCACTACCGCGGCGCTCCGGCTCCGGTCAACGACGTGCCCATGGACCAGTGGACACCGGAGGAGATCTCGGCGCACGTGGGGTACATGAACGACTTCGCGGCGCGGCTGGAGAAGACCGGCGAGTTCGTCGACGGGCAGGCGCTCGCCCCCGAGGGGGCATGGGTCCGCTACGACGGTGAGGGGCGGCCGCCGGTCACCGACGGACCGTTCGCCGAGACCAAGGACCTCATCGCCGGCTGGATGATCATCGACGTCGACAGCTACGAGCGCGCCGTCGAACTCGCCGGTGAGCTGTCGGCCGCCCCCGGGGCGGGCGGCAGGCCGATCCACGAGTGGCTCGAGGTGCGCCCGTTCCTGACCGCGCCGCCCACCATCACGGAGTGACCTCATCGATGGACGAGACCCTGCTGAGGAGCCTGACGCCGAGCGTGCTGTCGATCCTCGTCCGCCGCGGAGCCGACTTCGCGGCGGCCGAGGACGCCGTTCAGGAGGCGCTGGTCGAGGCGCTCCGCGTCTGGCCCGCCGGCCCTTCCCCGGGCTCCCGGCCCGGCTCGGGCGGGGAGGGCCCGGGCGGGGAGGGCTCGGGCGGGGCGGAGGCCATTCGCGATCCCAAGGGCTGGCTGACCACCGTGGCCTGGCGCAAGTTCCTCGACGCGAGCCGGGCGGACGCCGCCCGCCGCCGGCGCGAGGACCTCACGGGTGAGGAGCCGGCGCCGGGGCCGGTGTCCGCGGTGGACGACACGCTCCGGCTGTACTTCCTGTGCGCCCACCCGTCCCTGACCCCGTCGTCCGCGGTCGCGCTCACCCTGCGCGCCGTCGGCGGGCTGACCACCCGCCAGATCGCCCAGGCCTACCTGGTACCCGAGGCGACCATGGCGCAGCGCATCAGCCGGGCCAAGCGCACCGTGGCCGGCGTTGGGGTATCCCCTGGTCGAGCGGAGCCGAGAGCTCGGGGAAGGTTCGACCGGCCCGGCGACGTCGCCACCGTGCTGCGCGTGCTCTACCTCGTCTTCAACGAGGGCTACTCCGGCGACGTCGACCTCGCCACCGAGGCGATCCGGCTCACCCGGCAACTCGCCGCCGTGATCGACCACCCCGAGGTGTCCGGGCTGCTCGCGCTCATGCTGCTCCACCACGCCCGGCGCGCGAGCCGGACCGCGCCCGACGGCAGCCTGGTCCCGCTCGCCGAACAGGACCGCGGCCGGTGGGACACCGGGGCGATCGCCGAGGGCGTCGAGATCCTGCAGGCGGCCCTCGCCCGCGACCGGCTGGGCGAGTTCCAGGCCCAGGCCGCCATCGCGGCACTCCACGCCGACGCGCCCACCGCCGAGGAGACCGACTGGGGGCAGATCGTCGAGTGGTACGACGAGCTCGCGCGCCTGACCGACAGCCCGGTCGTCCGGCTCAACCGCGCGGTGGCCGTCGGCGAAGCCGACGGACCGCGCGCCGGGCTGGCTGCGCTCGCGGCGCTGGACGACTCCTCCGCAAGCCCTTCCGGCAGGGGGCACCCCATGCCCCGCCACGCCGCGGTGGCGGCGTACCTCCACGAGCGTGCCGGCGACCTGGCGACGGCGGCACGGCTGTACGCCGAGGCGGCCCGCAGGGCGCCCAGTCTCGCCGAGCGCGACCACCTGACCCGCCAGGCCGCCCGGCTCAACGCCCTCCGGGGCCGCTGAGACCGGGCGGCCGCCGCCGCGCGGTCAGGGCGTCCAGGACGGGTCGCGGCCGCTGAGGCCCAGTGCCCGGTCGAAGAGCGGGGCGTCCGGTGGCACGTCCACCTTCGGGCCGAACAGTCCTTCGGTGCCCTCGTCGCTCGCGGACTCGGCGAGCACCCGGAAGATCGCCCGCACGCTCGCCGGGTCGGGCTGGTACGGCTGCCCGGTCGCCCGCGCCAGGTCCCAGCCGTGCAGGACCAGTTCGTCCAGTCCGAAGACGGCGATCACCGAAGCGGGCAGCGTCACCCCGCCCACCTCGGTGACGCCCTCGAAGGCGCCCGGCTCGCGCCAGGCGGCCACCAGGGCGTCCAGTCGCCGGGGCAGCTCCTCGCGCCATGCCGGGTCCAGCGCCTCGGCCGAGACCGGCCCGGGGCCGGTCGCCCCCGGCTCCCTCGGCCCGGGCGGCGCGGTCTTCCCGGCGGCGTGCCGAAAGGCCGTCGTCAGCCCCATGAAGTGGTCCAGCAGCGCCCCGACGGTGTACTTCTCGCACGGGGTACGGGCGGCCAGCTGGTCGTCGGTGATGCCGGCCAGTACGGCGGCCACCCGCTCGGCGGCGGGGGCCAGGTCCACCCGGTCGGTGCCGGCCGGGGTGGCGGCCGGCCGGTCGGTGCGGTCGTCGTCGCTCACAGTGCTCTCCTTCGACGGTGGTTCTCTCCCGTAAGACTCGCCGTCGGGGGAGAACTCATCGCCAGGCGCGCCGACCGGCACCGGCCCAGGGCGGGGTTCAGGCCCGCGCGCCCGCCACCGTCGGGCTTTCCCGCAGCGGCCAGCTGCCGTCCACCACCGCGTCCGGGGTGCCCTTGCCGCGCAGCCAGCGCTGGAAGTCGGCGGCCCACTCCGCGTACCAGCCGACCTGCTCGCGGTGCAGGTCCCACGGCTCCAGCCGGGCCACCCTGGCGTGGGTCTCGGCGACCGCGCAGGCCAGCCGGGCCGCCGCCAGCGCGTCCGCGCCCGCGTCGTGCGCCCCGGTCAGGACCACTCCGTACACCTCGCAGACCGCCTCCAGGGTCCGCTTGCCGCGGCGGTAGCGGTCCACGGCCCGGTCTATCGTCAGCGGGTCGACCACCGGGCCGGTCTCCGCCCCGCCGAGCCGCTCGCTCAGCGGACGCAGCCCGTACCGCTTCAGTTCGGCGGCGAGCAGGCTCAGGTCGAAGGCCGCGTTGTAGGCGACCACCGGGGTCCCGGCACGCCAGTACCCGGCCAGGGTGTCCGCCACCTCGTCGGCCACCTCACGGGCCGGCCGCCCCAGCGCCGAGGCCCGCTCGTTGCTGATCCCGTGCACGGCGACGGCGTCCTCCGGAATGGGGACTCCCGGGTCGGCCAGCCACTCCCGCCGCCCGACCGGCTCCCCCGCCTTCACCTCGACGACCGCCGCCGTCACGATCCGCGCCGTCCCCGGGTCGGTACCCGTGGTCTCCAGATCGAAGCCGACCAGCAACTCCCGGTGCCACCCCATAGCGGCCCTCCTTCACCTGATTTCCCCCGGTTGCGCTTCAGCCTCGCACGGGCCACTGACAACGGGCCCCGCCGACGGGGGTCACGCGGGGACCCTGACCTCGTCCCGGATGGTCGAGACGCGCTTGGCGAACGCCTCGAGGTCCACCGCCTCCGCGGTCTTGCCCGCCATCGCGGCATCGACCGACAGGACCGCGCCCAGCGTGGTCGAGTCGGCCCACACGCAGGTGGGCACCGGGAACTTCTGCCCGGCCTCGTTCTTCACCACCACCGAACAGGTCATCGGCTCGTCGGAGACGGCCGGGGTGATCTCCCGCTTCTCCACCCCGACGTCGGTCCCCTCCGCCTCCTGGGTCCCGTCCATGAAGTCGTCCTCGGCCTGGTCGGGGTCGTCGATGCCACCGGTGTACCCGGTGTAGACGAGCTGCTTGGTGCCGCCCGAGGCCGTGTACTGGGCGCCCACACCCTTGACGTCGTGCATGTTGTAGCCGTCGCTGGGCACCTGGGCGGCGAGGGTGTCCGTCAGGTCCTGCCCCATGGTGTACGTGCCGCCCTCCAGCGTCTTGGGCAGGATCAGCTTGTACGTGCCCGCGCCACCGGACGGCTCGGGCGAGGGGGACTCGCTCCGGCTCTGCTCGGTGCTCGGGGTGGCGGTGGAGGTGGCGGTGGGCGTGGGCTTGTCGTCCGCCTTGTCGTCCTTGTCGTCGCCGCCGTTCACGGCGACGAGCACCCCGGCCAGCACGGCACCGACGACCACCAGGCCGCCGATGGCTATGGCGAGGGTCTTGCGGTTGCCGTTGCCGTTGCCGGGTGGCGGCGGGGGCGGAGGGTAGCCCTGCGGCTGGCCGTAGGGGTTCGGCTGGGCGTACGGGCCGGGCTGTTGCGCGTACGGGCCGGGCTGCTGGGCGTACGGGTTCGGCTGGGGCTGGCCGGGCTGCGCGTACGGGTTCGGCTGCTGCGGGTGTCCGGGGTACCCGTCGGGCCCGGGCTGGGGCGGCTGCGGAGGGACAGTCATACCGCAGACCCTTTCACACGCCGTCGCCCGGCGTGCCGCCCGCCCCGGTCGACGCCGGCGCTCGCGGCCGGTCGCGGGCCGGCCGGTACGGGCCCGTCCTCCTCCGGGTACGGAGCACCGTCGGGGTGGTCCGGGCCGACGGCGTCGAGGCCCGCCGGGCCGGGCCTCACCTCCGGATACGGCACGCACGTCACCCGCCGTGGCCAACCCCGCTACACCCACCGCCACTTGGCGCTGCCGGCCGGGTCCGCCGTCGCGACCGCCGTCCGTCGTACCGTCGGCGCCCCGCGGGGACGGTACGGGCCGCGCGGCGGAGGCCCGGGGCACCGTGCCGGCCGGGTCGGTGCACCCACCCCGAACGTCCTGGAGTACACCGGCGGGACGGGCCGCGCGCCGACGGTGACCGGCACGCCCGTCACGGTGCGCGCCTCGCCGCGCGCCCCCGGTCCCCGGTCGCCGCCGGGCGCCGCGCCCGCCAACGACCTCTCACGGGTGCCGGCCGGACTCCCCGCCGGGCACCGACCGGCGGCGACCGCCCGGCATCAGCCACGCCTCCGCGTCTCGTCGGGTCCGTGCCATGTCGAACCGCCCGTACTCCCACGTCACCGACCGCATGGTGCCAAGCCCCCGGTAGGCGTCCATGATCTCGACGTGCTCCGGCAGGCGTACGAACCGCGCCAGGGCCCGCTGCCCGGTCCACACCGAGACCGATCCGCAGCGCCGGGCCGGCGGCGCGGCCCACAGCCACATCCCGAGCGCGCCGTCGAGGTGCGGCCAGTGGCGCCGGAGCGCGAGGCCGCGCCGGGCGATGCCGGGCAGCCGCCGGTAGCCGTCGCTGGTGAACTCGGTGACGCTGACGACCACCGGCCCGTCCCAACCGCCGTGCCCGCCGGCGCCGTCGGTCCCGTTCGCGCCTCCGGCCGGGCCGGGGAACCAGCGGGTTCTCAGCACGGGCCCGGCGTCCAGGCGGGGTCGCGGCCGAGCAGGGCCAGCAGCCGGTGTTCCGCGGACGCGTCCGCCGGATGCGCCAGGCGCCCGCGGAAGGCCGCACCGGGCCCGCGGCCCTCGTCGGGGACCCGGCCGGCCACCCGCAGCGCGGCGGTGACCAGTTCCGGCGCGGGCTCCCAGGGGACACCGATCGCCACCGCGATGTCCCAGGCGTGCACCACGTAGTCGACCAGGTGGAAGCCGATGGCGATCCGGCCGGGGACCTCGAAGCCCTCGCGCACCTCCGGCAGCGCGAACGACCGCTCCGGTGCGTCGTCCGCCGCGAAGGCCCGGGTCACCTCGTCCGCCGACGCCCGGTAGGCGCGGGCCGGATCGTCACCGAGGTCACCCGCGCGCCACACGGCCGCGTCCGCGCCCTCGCCGCGGGCCGAGGCGGCGAACCCCTCGTTCTGGCAGACCAGGTGGCGGAGCAGGCCGTACACGGTCCAGTCCGGGCACGGCGTGGCCGACCGCAGATGGCCGGGCCGCACCCGGGCGACCACCTCCCCGGTGAGCGTCAGCGCTCGGCGATCGAGCAGTCGTATGTCCATGACCGGAGCGTAGGATCTTGGAAAGGCCCGGTTCCAGAACCAATGTCCGGTCAGTTGATTGAGCCAATGGTCGCCCTGAAAGCCGAAGGTCACGATGGATCTGCACCTCACCCTCGACGGGCGCCGTGACCTGTCCGGCCAGATCTACCGCCGGTTGCGTACCGCGATCCACGACGGGCTGCTGCGCCCCGGCGAACGGCTGCCGCCGGCCCGGGAGCTGGCGGTCCGCCTCCAGGTGGCCCGCAACACCGTGGGAGTGGCCTACGAACGGCTCGCCGCCGAGGGCTACGTGGAGAGCCGGGTCGGGTCCGGCACGTTCGTGCGGTCGACCGGGGTGCCCGCCGGTGAGGCCGCGCCCCCGGCCCACCCCGAGGAATCCGGGCTGCGGCCGCGCGCCCTGTGGGCCCGGCTGTCGCCGTGGGCGGGGCCGGACGCCTTCGGGCCGACCGCGACGGCCCACGACTTCCGGGCCGGGCTGCCGGATGCCCGGCTCTTCCCGTACGACGCCTGGCGCCCGCTGGTCGCCCGGGAACTGCGGCCTTCGGCGGCCGGCACCGGCGGATACGGCGATCCGGCCGGCCACGCCGGGCTGCGCGCCGCGCTCGCCCGGCACCTCGGGGTCTCCCGTGCCGTCCGGGCCCGCCCGCAGGACGTCCTGGTGACCACCGGTACCCAGCAGGCCCTGGACCTCGTCGGGCGGGTGCTGCTCGAACCGGGCGACCGGGTGGCCGTCGAGGAGCCCGGCTACCCGCCGGCCCGGCTGGCGTTCCGGTCCCAGGGCGCCGAGGTCACCGGCGTGCCGGTGGACGAGGAGGGGCTGGTGGTCGACGCCCTGCCGCCGGACGCCCGCGCGGTCTACGTCACCCCCGCCCATCAGTTCCCGCTCGGCATGCCGATGTCCCTGCGGCGCAAGACGGCGCTGCTGCGGTGGGCGCGCCGGCACGGGGCGGCGGTGATCGAGGACGACTACGACAGCGAGTTCCGGTTCGGCGGGCGGCCGGTGGAGACGCTGCACAGCCTGGACCGGGCCGGACACGTCGTCTACGTCGGGTCGTTCTCCAAGGTGATGCTGCCCTCGCTGCGCGTCGGCTTCCTGGTCGCGCCCGCCGCGCTGCGGTCCGCGCTCCGGACCGCGAAGTACACCACCGACTGGCACACGCCGGTCCCGACCCAGGCGGCCCTCGCCCGCTTCGTCGACGACGGCCTGCTCGCCCGGCACATCCGCCGGATGCGGCACGTCTACGCGGCCCGCCACGAGACCCTCACCCGCGCGCTCGGCGGCCGCTTCGCCGGCCTGGTGCGGATGGTGCCCTCCTCCGCGGGGCTGCACCTGACCGGGTACACCCGGGACGGCCTCGCCGACCCCGGGGCGCTGGCGGAGCTGACCGGCCGGGCCCGGGCGTCGGGGGTGGCGGTGTACAGCCTGGCGGAGGTGGCGAGGAGCCGGGCCGCCCGCCCGGGTCTGGTCTTCGGCTACGGCTCGATCGGCGAGCGGGACATCGAGCCGGGCCTGCACCGCCTGCTGGGGCCCGCCGCTGCCCGGCGCGGGGCGTGATCACCGGCCGGGCGGAGCGCGGGCACCCGGCGGCCGGTGCCCGCCGCGGCCTCCCGCCGGGGACGCCCCCGGTGCCCGCCGCGGCCGGACCGGAGCAGGTCAGGACGGCGCCGACGGGCCGGTGCGGACCACGGCCTGATCGCCGCGGGGGCCGAACAGGTGCAGGATCTCCACGGCTTCGGTGCCCGCGGGGCCGAACCAGTGCGGTTCGGTGGTGTCGAACTCGGCGACCTCGCCCGGCCGGATGGTGAACTCGCGTTCCCCGAGGATGAGCCGGAGCCGGCCGGCGAGCACATAGAGCCACTCGTAGCCGGCGTGGGTCACGAGTCGGGGTTCGCGGTGCGCGAGCACCTGCTTGAAGACCTGGACCCGCCCCGGGTACTGCGTCAGCGGCACCAGCACGCTGCCCCGCTCCCTGCGGTGGGGTTTCAGGTGGACGCGCGGGTCGCCGGTGGCAGGGGCCGCCACCAGCTGGTCCAGCGCGACGCGGTGCGCACGCGCCAGCGGGATGAGCAGGTCGAGCGTCGGGCGCCGCTTGCCCGACTCCAGCCGCGACAGGGTGCTCACCGAGATCCCGGTGTCCTCCGCGAGCGACTCCAGGGTGAGTCCCCGGTCGCGCCGCAGCGTTCGCAGCCGTGGCCCGATGCCGTCGAGCAGTTCCGCGAGTCCGGTGTCCATGGGCTCCATGCGGACCATTTTGCGGTTTCCGCAAAACACCTGGGCCGGCGCCCTCGGCTGTTCCGAGCATGGGCGGCAGACGATCCCCGACGGAGGTGGGCCCATGACCACGACCGAGACGACCGCCCCGCCCGCGCTGAGCGCGCGCCGCCGCTGGACGGTCCTGGCCGTCTGCGCGCTGAGCATGTTCCTCATCGGCCTGGACACCACCATCGTCAACGTGGGCCTGCCGGTGATCGGCAGCGGCCTGGGCGTGGGCACCCGCGGCCTGGAGTGGGTGGTGGACGCCTACACGGTGGTGCTGGCCAGCCTGCTCATCGCCTCCGGCGCCCTCGCCGACCGCTTCGGCAGACGCCGGGTCTTCCGGTGCGGACTGGTCGTCTTCGGCGTGGCGTCGCTCGCCTGCGCGCTCGCCCCGTCGGTCGGGGTCCTCGTCGCGGCGCGCGCGGCGCAGGGCGTCGGGGCCTCGATGCTGAGTCCGGTGGCCCTGGCCATCGTGGTGAACGCGATGCCCGACCCACGGGAGCGGGCCCGGGCCATCGGCGTGTGGGCTGCGGTGTTCGGCCTCAGCATGGCGGCGGGCCCGGTCACCGGCGGGGCGCTCATCGCGGCCTTCGGCTGGCGTTCGGTGTTCTGGATCAACGTACCGGTCATCGCCGCCGCCCTGGTGCTGGTCGCGGTGTTCGTGCCGGAGTCCCGCGGGCCGCGCGCCCGGCGGCTCGATCTGCCCGGCCAGGCACTCCTCACGGTGGTCCTGTGCGTCTCGGTCGGTGTCCTCATCGAAGGCCCCCGCGTCGGTTGGGCCTCCCCCTGGGCCATCGCCGGCTACCTGGTGATCGCGGCCGCGACGGCCGGGTTCGTCCGGGCCGAACTGCGCCGCGAGGAGCCCCTGACGGACCTCGCGCTCTTCCGGCGCCCGGTCTTCGGCACGGCGGTGCTGGGCGCCGTCGCGGTGTTCGCCGCGCTGAACGTGAGTCTGCTGCTCACCACGTTCCACCTCCAGCACGCGCGCGACTGGACGCCGCTCCAGGCGGGGGCGGCCACCCTGCCGATGGCGCTCGGGGCCACCCTGTGCGCGCCGTGGTCCGGCAGCCTGGTGGGGCGCCTGGGGCCCCGCCCTCCGCTCCTCCTCGCGGGCGGGTTCACCACCGCGGGCGGTCTGTTGATGGTGGGCCTGGGCGGGGACCCCGGCGTCCCGCCGCTGTCGGCCGCCCATCTGCTCCTCGGTATCGGATTCGGCTTCGCCAACGCACCGATCACCGACACCGCGGTCAGCGGTCTGCCGCCGTCCCGGGCCGGGGTGGCCGGGGCGATCACCTCCACCGCGCGCCAGGTCGGTTCGGCGATCGGCATCGCCGTCGCGGGGGGCCTGGTCGCGGGCGTCGGCCCGGCCGGCCTGGCCGCCGCGTCCCGCCCCGGGTGGCTGGTGGTGACCGGCTGCGGGCTGTTCCTCCTCCTGGTGGCCCGGGCCTCCCGGACGGCGGCCCCGGAGCCGCGGAAGGCGGGCTCGGCGGCCGGCGGTTGATCAGCCGCGTCCGGCCCGGTCGCGAACGGCCGGCGCGGCCGGGCCGGGCGGTACCGGCTCGCCGAACCGGCCGGCCCGCGCGCCGTACGCGCCGCGGCCGGGCCGGCTCGACGGAGCGAGGAGGGGCTCACGACACCGGCCGGGAGTCCGCCCAGACGCTCTCGAACTCCTCGCGGTAGATGCCGAACAGGCCGCCGTCGTCGTCGTGGTCGGCGCGGACCACGTCCCTCCCCCGGCCGCCGCCGCGCAGCACCAGCACCGGGGCCTCGATGCCGCGGGCCTTCCTCAGGTACGTCTGGACGACCGCGAGGCCGTCGTTGCCGTCGCCGTTGACCAGGTAGGCCGTGAAGCGCGGGGTCTCGTCGAAGACGTGGATCTCGAAGGCGCCGGGGTCCCGGAGCCGGGACCGCACCCGGCGCATGTGGAGGATGTTCATCTCCACGGAACGGCTCATCTCGCCTTTCTTCAGCCCCAGTTCGCGCTCCCGGCGGCGTACCGCGCTGCTGGCCGGGTTGAGGAAGAGCAGCCGGGCCCGGCAGCCGGACTCGGCGAGCCGGACCAGCCGGCGGCCGGAGTAGTTCTGGACGAGGAGGTTGAGTCCGATGCCCACCGCGTCCAGCCGGCGGGCGTTGCCGAACAGGTCTTCGACGGGCAGCTGGCGCTGGAGCCGCACCCGGTCGGAGTGGACCCCCACCACATCGGCGTACCGGTCGCCGACCAGGTCCTCGACGGCGTCTATCGGGAGCCGGTCGGTGGACGGTCCGGCCGAGCCGCCGCCGAGGATGGCCAGCAGCCGGGCGGAGGCCCGCTCGGCCTGGGCGAGGACGGCCTGGGACAGCGCGCGGTTGCGGGAGACGACGTTGCGGGTCACCTCCAGCTCGTCCAGGGCCAGTTCCAGGTCGCGGCGGTCGTCCAGGTACGGCTCGAAGCAGGGCCAGTGCTGCACCACGAGTTCGCGCAGCTGGGGCAGGGTGAGGAAGCTGAGGACGTTGTCGTCGGCGGGGTCGAGCAGATATCCCTTGCGCCGGCTCACCTCCCGTACCGCGACGGCCCGTTGCACCCACTCCTGGCCGGCCGGGCCGGCGGCCGCGACCACCCAGTCGTCGCCGTGCACCGGCTCGTAGACGGGCCGGAGCACGGCGGCGACGACGGCGCGCAGCCGCTGCTCCACGAGGTTCAGCCAGATGTAGGCGCGTCCGGCCCGGCGGGCCCGGGTGTGCACCTCGGTCCAGGCCTCCGCGTCCCAGTCCAGCTCCGCGCCGATTTCCACCGGCCGCGCCAGGGACACGGCGCCGGGTGGCGTGTCGGTGGCGCCGTCACCCCCGGGACCCGGGTCACCAGGGGGCAGCTCCAACCCGCCCGAACTCACCTTGCACCGCCTTCCGCCCCCGTCCAACGATCACCGCAGACTACTGCGCGGGCGGAGGCGGTGCATCACGATCGATCGAGCTGTCGGGTCAACGCTCCTCTTCGGTATGGCCGTTGTGTGAGGACAGTTCGGCGGGCGTGAGCGGATTCATAGCGGTGACGTCCCGCGGCGCGAGCTGGAATCCCTGCCAGTGCACCGGCATCGGTTCCTGGTCCTCGTCCCGGGCGATGTGGTGGAACCCGATGTTGACCCAGACCACGGGGTGCTTGAGGGTCTGTCCGTTGACCCACTTGTCGACGCTCTTGCCGCCGTTCGGGCCGCAGTTGCGGATGTTGTGGCTGGCGAACTGCTCGCACTTCTTGTACTCGGTGAAGTACACGTCGTGCTTGGTGTAGGCGCGGCCCTGGAACTTGGTGGTGTGGCCGGGCACGATCTCGTACGAGCGGGGGTGGCCGTCCTTGTTCTTGCCCTTGTTGGACACCACCCGCCACCAGCGGGCGCCCACCGCGTCCCCGGCGAGCTCCTTGGTGACCTTGGTGCGGGTGGTCTTGGTCTTGGGCAGCTGGCCGGACGCCTGGGTGGTCTTGGAGTCGTACTGCTCGATGCGGCTCTCGGGGGAGCCGTCGAGGCCGAAGTTGAGCCGCCAGAAGACGTTGTGGCTGTGGCTGGTGGCGTAGTCCTTGGCGCCCTTGCCGATGGGCCAGCCGCGGCCGTCGCCCGCGTCGTAGTCCATCGGGGAGAGGGTGCCGGTGGCGCCGACCTGCATGGTCATGGTGCCGTCGCCGGAGAATCGCCACTCGGTGATGTACTCGTACCAGCCGACCTGGTTGACCGTGTAGATCAGCAGGTCCTTGCCCTGGGACTGGAAGACCTTGCCGGGGCGTTCGCCGGCCATCCGGTAGGCGTGGCCGCGGGCCCGGGTGGTGGTGCACAGGCCCTTGACGTTGGGGTGGTCGGGGTCCCAGGCGCCGGGGACCTTGACGGTCTTGATGGTGCCGCCGGGGCACTCGGCCGGGTCCAGCTGCTGGAGTCCCTGGGCGAAGCCCTGCCCGGTCAGGTCGTCGTACTCCACGTTCCCGTCGTCGTAGGGGACGTGGATCTGGGCGAGCTTGGCGGTGGTCAGCACCTTGATCGGGTTGCGCTCGCCCTTGGGCTGGTAGGAGATGTCGTCCAGCACCAGTCCGGCGTTGGACTCGTAGTGCCAGCACATCCGCCAGACGGTGCCGCCTTCCAGCTTCTGTTCGATCCGGTAGGCGCTGCCGCAGGCCGGGGCGGGCGCCGGGGCCTTGCGGGCGAGGGTCTGGGCGGGGGTCTGGGTCCGGGAGGTGGCCTGGGCGGGGCCGGCGGCGACGGCCGCCGTGCCCAGCAGCACCGCGGCACCGACGGCGGCCGCGGCGCGCCGCCGGGCGGGTCGGGGCGGCTGGTGGTCTCGCATGACACGCATCGTGGGGCTCCTGTACGGAACGTGGCGCACCCCGGACGCATCCGGATGCGTACGGGTGTGCGAAGTGAAGGGTGACGGGGAGGCGTCAGCCGAGCCGGGCGACCGACCGGTCACTGAGATCGATCACCAGTTGCCGGGTGTCGATCCAGGGGCCGTTGACGACCCGGGTGAAGAGCCGCACGCAGCGGTGCTCACCGCACTCGGCGAGCCGCTCGGGGCCGGGGTTCTCCTCGTCCACGCGGTAGACGAAACCGGTGACGGTCAGCTGTTCGGGCCCGGTCAGCTTCCTTCCGGTGGCGTCCAGGAAGTCCTTCCGCAGGCCCTCGCCCAGCGGGTCGGCGATCACCAGCCGGGCGGCCTCGCGCACCTCGTCCCCGCTGGGCGGCGGCTGCACGCCGCGCTGGGTGTCGGTCCGCTCGACCTTCCCGGAGTCCAGGTCGACGGTCCTGGTGATGTAGGTGTCGTCCTCGTAGTCGTAGTACCGCACCTCGGCGCGCCGGGGCGGGTCGGCCGCGGTGGCCTCCTCGGGAGACAGCTCCGCGAGGTCGGCGGCGAGCTCCTGCGGCCCGGGCTTGCCGTGGACGTCCTCCCCGCTGTCGCGGAAGGTGCGGGTGAGGGCGATCCGCTCGGCCCGCTCCAGCTCGTCCTCGGTCAGCGGGTCCCGCCCGGCGCCCTCGGCGCCCTCCCGCGGCGCGGACTCCACCACGGCGGGGCGTCCGGTCCGGTCGTCCTGCTCGGCTGCGCTCCCCCGGGCCGCGGTCCGTTCGGTCCCGGTGTCCCCCGACGCGCCCCCCGGCAGCGTCACGGCGACCATCACCGCGGTGGCCGTCGCCGCCACGGCGGCACCGGCCACGGCTTTCCCCAGGTGACGGCGGTTCACTATGCGCACACTTACCCCCAATCCCCCCGTGCACGAAATCAGACCGCACACCGGGAGGTTCGTGACATCCGGCGTACGGGGTCACCCGGTAGGACGAACCCATGTGGTCGTAGGTTGCCTCCCTTCTGAGGAAGATCCGGTGAAAGCGGCCCTACCGGGCACCAGTTGGGTGACGATGCCCGTTCGCCCGGGCCCGAGGGCCCCTACGCGTCCTCGCGGCGCACGGAGAAGAAGTGGAAGAGTCGACGCATGCAGGTCTGGCCGGGACAGGCTTATCCCCTCGGCGCCACGTACGACGGCGCCGGAACCAACTTCGCGGTGTTCTCCGAGGCCGCCGAGCGGATCGAGTTGTGCCTGCTGCACGACGACGGGTCCGAGACGGCGGTGGAGCTGCGCGAGAACGACGCCTTCGTACGCCACGCCTACCTGCCGGGCATCATGCCCGGTCAGCGGTACGGCTTCCGGGTGCACGGCCCGTACGAGCCGGAGAACGGGCACCGGTGCAACTCCGCGAAGCTCCTCCTGGACCCCTACGCCAAAGCCGTCAGCGGGCGGATCGCCTGGGGTGAGGAGGTGTACGGCTACCACTTCGAGCGGCCGGACCGGCGGAACGACCTCGACTCCGCCCCGCACACGATGGCGTCCGTCGTGGTGAACCCGTATTTCGACTGGGGCGACGACCGCCCGCCGCGGACCGACTACCACCGCACGGTCATCTACGAGGCCCACGTCAAGGGCCTGACGATGCTGCACCCCCGGCTGCCGGAGGAGCTGCGCGGCACCTATGCCGCGCTCGCCCACCCCGCGATCATCGAACACCTGACGGAGCTGGGCGTCACCACCCTGGAGCTGATGCCGGTCCACCAGTTCGTGCACGACCACCGGCTGGTCGACGCGGGCCTGGCCAACTACTGGGGTTACAACACCATCGGCTTCTTCGCCCCGCACAACGCCTACGCCTCCTGGGGCGACCGGGGCCAGCAGGTGCTGGAGTTCAAGTCCGCGGTCCGGGCGCTGCACCAGGCGGGCATCGAGGTCATCCTGGACGTGGTCTACAACCACACCGCGGAGGGGAACCACCTGGGGCCGACGCTCTCCTTCCGGGGCCTGGACAACTCCTCGTACTACCGGCTCACCGAGGATCCCCGGTACTACATGGACACCACCGGCACCGGGAACTCGCTGCTGATGCGGAGCCCGCACGTACTCCAGCTGATCATGGACTCGCTGCGGTACTGGGCCACGGAGATGCGGGTGGACGGCTTCCGCTTCGATCTGGCGGCCACCCTGGCGCGCCAGTTCCACGAGGTGGACCGGCTGTCGTCGTTCTTCGACCTGGTGCAGCAGGACCCGGTGGTCAGCCAGGTGAAGCTGATCGCGGAGCCCTGGGACGTCGGCGAGGGCGGCTACCAGGTGGGCAACTTCCCGCCGCTGTGGACCGAGTGGAACGGCAAGTTCCGGGACACCGTGCGGGATCTGTGGCGCGGTGAGCCCCGGACGCTGGCGGAGTTCGCCTCCCGGCTGACCGGCTCCTCCGACCTGTACCAGGGCGACGGGCGGCGCCCGCTGGCCTCGGTCAACTTCGTCACCTGCCACGACGGCTTCACCCTGCGCGACCTGGTCAGCTACGACAAGAAGCACAACGAGGCGAACGGCGAGGACAACCACGACGGGGAGAGCTACAACCGGTCCTGGAACTGCGGGGCGGAGGGCGAGACGGACGACCCCGCCGTGCTGGCGCTGCGCGAGCGGCAGATGCGGAACTTCATCGCCACCCTGATGCTGTCGCAGGGCGTGCCCATGCTCAGCCACGGCGACGAGTTCGCCCGCACCCAGGGCGGCAACAACAACGCCTACTGCCAGGACAGCGAACTGTCCTGGGTGCACTGGCCGGACCCCACCGACGAGGCGGACGCCCCGGCGATGGAGCTGCTGCGCTTCACCCGCTCGCTGATCTGGCTCCGCCGCGACCACCCGGTCTTCCGGCGCCGCCGCTTCTTCCACGGCCGCCCGGTGGAGGGCACCCACGACGAGCTGTCCGACATCGCGTGGTTCACCCCGGAGGGTGAGGAGATGCGGCAGCGGGACTGGCAGGCGGCGCACGCCAAGTCGCTGACCGTCTTCCTCAACGGCAGCGCCATCTCCGAGCCCGGACCGCGCGGGGAGCGGATCACCGACGACTCCTTCCTGCTGCTGTTCAACGCGCACCACGAGCCGCTGGACTTCACGGTGCCGGTCGACCACGGCCGGCAGTGGCAGGTCATCGTCGACACGGCGCTGCCCACCGGGGTGGAGCCGGGCAGCGGGAAGAAGGTCGGCGCCGGCGACCGGCTGACCCTGCCGGACCGCAGCCTGACGGTGCTGCAGCGGCCCGCCTGACCCGGCCGCCGGCCCCACCGCGGGGTGGCACCGGGGGCGCGCCGGTCGCACCCGGGTGGCCGGCGCGGCGCCCGGGCCGCCGCCGGGCTGCGGGCCGGCGGCGCGGGCACGCAGGCAGCCGGCGCGGTGGCGAAGGCCGCGGCCGGCGCGCCGCCGCCCGGCCTGGCCCGGCCCGGCCAGCCCTGGCCCGGCCTGACCCCGCCGACCCGGCCCGGCCCGGCCCGCACCGGGCATCGGGCCCAGCCGGTACACGGCGGTGTGCCGCCGGCCGGGGAAGGACACCAGGGAAGCGGCCGTCCGGTGGGCCGTGGGCACCTGGCGGCGGTGCCGAGGACGGTGGCCCGTCCGGTGAGGGCGGGCAACCGGCGTCCGGACCCGCCGACAGCGGCCGACGGATGAGGGTGCGCGGCCGGCGGGCGGAGCCGGCCCGGTGCCCGCATCCGGGTGCATGCGGTCACGGGACGAACCTGACGGCCACCGGTTGTGGGTACGTACATCGGTATGACGCCCGATCGCACCGACCCCACCGCCATGGACCGGCACCGGGCTCCGCACGCCGCCGCCCCGGACGTCCCGGACGCTCCCCCCGCCGGGCGTCCGGACCCGCCGACGGCCACCTACCGGCTGCAGCTCCAGCCCGACTTCCCGTTCGCCGCCGCGCGGGCGGCCGTCCCCCGGCTCGCCGCACTCGGCGTCTCCCACCTGCATCTCTCCCCCGTGCTGGAGGCCGTGCCCGGCTCCACCCACGGCTACGACGTGGTCGACCACGCGGTGGTCCGCGGCGAGCTGGGCGGCGAGGAGGGGCTGCGGGAGCTGGCCGCCACCGCCCACGCGCACGGCCTCGGCCTGGTCGTCGACGTGGTGCCCAACCACATGGCGGTGCCCGCCCCCGAACGGCTCAACCGGCCGCTGTGGGAGGTGCTGCGGGACGGCCCCGGCTCCCGGTACGCCCGCTGGTTCGACATCGACTGGAGCCGGCACGGCGGCAAGGTGCTGCTGCCGGTGCTCGGCGGCCCGGTCGGTGACGAACTCAAGCACCTGACCGTGGCGCGCGGCACCCTCCGCTACCACGACCACGTCTTCCCGCTGCGCCCCGGCAGCGAGGACCGGCCGCTGCCGGAGCTGCTGGACGCCCAGTGGTACCGGCTGGGGTGGTGGCGGCTGGCCCGGACCGAGCTCAACTACCGGCGGTTCTTCACCATCTCCGGGCTCATCGCGGTGCGGGTGGAGGATCCGGAGGTCTTCGCCGCCTCGCACGCCAAACTGCTGGAACTGGTCCGCGACGGGGTGATCGACGGACTGCGGGTGGACCATCCGGACGGGCTGGCCGACCCCCGCGGCTACCTGCGCCACCTGCACCGCGCCACCGGCGGCCGGTGGACCGTGGTGGAGAAGATCCTCGCCCGCGACGAACCGCTGCCCGGCGACTGGCCGGTGGCCGGCACCACCGGCTACGACGCGCTGCACCGCGTCGACGGCCTGTTCCTCGACCCGGACGGGCTGGCCGGGCTCACCCGCGCCTACCGCGACTTCGCCGCCCCGGCCGCGGACCTCGGCGGCGAGTGGCCCGCCACGGTGCGCCGGTCCGCCCGGCAGGTCGTCACGGAGGACCTGGCCGCCGAGGTGGACCGGCTGGTGCGGTGCGCGGCCCGGATCTGCGGCGCCGAGCCGCGGCTGCGGGACCACGCCCCGTGGGCGCTGCGCACCGCGATCCGGGAACTGCTGGTGCGGCTGCCGGTCTACCGCCCGTACACGGCGGCGGGCCGCCCCGCCACGGCGGGCGACACCGCGATGCTCGCCGCGGCGGCCCGCGGCGCGCGGACCGCGTTCGCGGTGCGGGAGGAGGGCCGGGCGGTCGACACGGTGCGGGACGCGGTGCTCGGCCGGCTCGGCGACGGCCCGGACCACCGCGAGTTCTGCGCCCGGTTCGCGCAGACCGCCGCCGCGCTGCGGGCCAAGTCCGTGGAGGACTCCGCCTTCTACCGCTACGCCCCGCTGCTGTCGGCCGCCGAGGTGGGCGGCGACCCCGGACGACCGGCGGTGACGCCCGCGGAGTTCCACGCCTACTGCGCCGCGCTGCGGCGTGACCGGCCGCTCACCGGCACCGTGCTGACCACCCACGACACCAAGCGCAGCGCGGACGTCCGGGCCCGGCTGGCGGTGCTGACGGAGCTTCCGCAGCGGTGGCACCGGCTGCTCACCGCCGCCACCGAGGCCGTCCGGGCGGCCGGGGCGGAGGCGCCGGACGCCCAGCTGGCCTGGACGGCGTGGCAGACCGCGCTGGGGCTCGGGCCGGCGGAGACGGTCCCGGAGCGGCTGGTCCCGGCCGTCCTGAAGGCGGTGCGGGAGGCGGGCCTGCGCACCACCTGGACCGAGCCGGACACGGAGTACGAGGACGCGGTGGCGGCGTTCCTCGCCGCGGGCCCGTGCGGGGCGCACGGGGTGGCCGGTCCGGCCTTCGCCGGCTTCGAGCGGGTCCTGGCCGCCCCGGCGCGGGCCAATGTGCTGGGCGCGGCCCTGCTGCACCTCACCATGCCGGGTGTGCCGGACGTGTACATGGGCACCGAAGCGCCGTACCTGGCGCTGGTCGACCCGGACAACCGGCGCCCGCCGCGGTTCCGGCCGGTGCCGGAGCCGCCGGGGGGCGATGGGTCCGGGGACCCGGGCCCGGGCGGCGGGCCGGCGGACGGCCCCCCGGGCGCCCCGCGGCCGGGATCCGTGACCGCCGAGAAGCTGCTGGTCACCACCGCGGCGCTGCGGCTGCGGCGGCGGCACCCGGAGTGGTTCGGGGCGGCCGGGTCGTACACCCCGGTCGAGGCCGAGGGCCCGGCCGCGGCGCACTGCGTGTCCTTCGTCCGTGCCGGCTCGGTGGTCACCGCGGTCACCCGGCTGTCGCTGCGGCTGGCGGAGGCGGGCGGCTGGGCCGGGACGGCGCTGCCGCTGCCGCCGGGCCGCTGGCGGGACCTGCTCACCGGCCGGCCCGCCGCGGGGCGCGCCCGGTTGCCGGTGCTGTTCGCGGACCTGCCGGTGGCGCTGCTGGTCCGGGACGACGACGCGGAGGGGTGACGGGGCTCCGGGCGGCGCCGCAGCGGACGCCGCCCGCGGCCCGGCCCGGAGAATTTCCGCCCGGAGGGACCCTCGGTCACATCGGCCCGGTGCCCGGGGTCAACTGTGGTGACCCCGGACGGAAGGAATGTGACGCGGTGGACGAGCAGGCATGGCTGGCGGAGGGCTTCGAGGAGCACCGGGCGCATCTGCGGGCGGTGGCCTACCGGATGCTCGGCTCGGTGAGCGAGGCCGACGACGCGCTCCAGGAGGCGTGGCTGCGGGTCAGCCGGGCCGGCGCCGGCGGGGTGGAGAACCTCGGCGGCTGGCTGACGACGGTGGTCTCCCGCGTCTGCCTGAACCTGCTGCGCTCCCGCCGGACGCGTCGTGAGGAGCCCCTCGACGCGCGGCTGCCCGACGCGCCCACCGGTGCGGAGGACGGATGCGACCCGGAGCAGGAGGCGCTGCTGGCCGACTCGGTCGGGGTGGCCCTGCTGGTGGTGCTGGACACGCTGGCGCCGGCCGAGCGGCTCGCCTTCGTGCTGCACGACCTGTTCGCCATGCCGTTCGACGAGATCGGCCCGATGATCGAGCGGTCCCCGGCCGCGGCCCGGCAGCTGGCGAGCCGCGCCCGCCGCCGGGTCCGGGGCAACGCCCCGGCGCCGGACGCCGGTCCGGCCCCCGCCCGGACCTCGGCCGGCGGGACTCCGGTGCGCCGGGTGGTGGAAGCCTTCCTGGCGGCCACCCGCGGCGGGGACTTCGACGCGCTGGTCGCCCTGCTCCACCCGGACGTGGTCCTGCGAGCCGACCCGGCGGTCGTGCCGACCCCCGAGCCCGTCGTCGTACGGGGCGCGGAACCGGTGGCGCGGGGCGCGATGGCCGCCATGGGCCGGGCCCGGTTCACCGGCCCGGCCCTGATCGACGGCGCGGTGGGCCTGGCCATGGCGGCTCGCGGACGGCTCGCGCTGGTGCTCACCTTCACCGTCGTGGCGGACCGGATCACCGGGATCGAGGTGATCGCGGAACCGGATCGCCTGCGCGCCCTGGACATCTGCGTGGCCGGCGGCTGACCGGACCGCGCCGCGCGCCGCCCCGGACCCCGGCGCGGCGCGCGGCCGGGGTGCCCCGGCTCCCGGTCGGCGGCGAGCAACGGATGCGCCGGCCGGCGGCGGGGACCCGGAGGGCCTGCGCCGGCTCGCCGTGCTCATGGCCGAGGTGGTCGCGGCACCCGCCCGGCTCCGCGCCGAGTACGAGCTGTACCTGCCGGCCGCCCGCCGCCCCGAACTGTGCGCCGCGACCCGGGACCGGCCGGCCGCGCTCGCGGAAATCGCCCGTCGGTACACCGGTTCGCCGGCGCGGGTCCGCCTCCTGGCAGGCGTCGTCGACGGGATGCTGCTCCAGGCGCTGCTGACGGACGAGCCGCCCACGGCGGAGCGGTACGAGGCCGCGCTGCGCGGGGTACCGGGCTGACCGGCGGCGCCCCGGCGGTGCGGGACGCCGCGCACCGCCGCGCCGGACGCGGCGTCAGCCCGCGCCCGGCCCCCTACCGGAAGCCGGGGCCGGGGCCGGGGCCGGCTGGGCCGCCCTCAGCAGGTCCACGAACGCGGCGGCGGCGCCGGTCAGCTCGACCCGGGAGAACGCCGTCAGCTCGCGCCGCCAGGGCGGGTCGATCGGGACCCTGGCGCAGTCCACCCCGGCCGCCACGTTCACCGGGGTGGCGACGATGCCCGCGCCCGCGGCGGCCAGCCGTACGGCGGTGGAACTGTGCTCGGTCCACACCGCGGTGCGCGGCGCGAACCCCGCCTTGCCGCACACCCAGTCCAGCCACAGCCGCCCCTCCACCACCGGCTCCATCGCGCAACGCACCCACTCGCGGTCCGCCAGTTCGGGCAGGCGGACCACGTCCCGGCCCGCCAGCGGGTCGTCGGCCGGCATGACCAGCACGATCTCCTCCATACCGAGCGGCACCACCGGCCCCCGCCAGTCGGCCGGCCGGGGGCCGATCGCCAGGTCGGCCACCCCGCGCTCCATCCGCTCGCACAGCTCGTCGGTGGTGGCGTACTCGTGCACGACCAGGGAGACGCCGGGGTGCCGGCGCCGCCAGCGGGCGCCCACCTCCGGCAGCACGCCGATCGCTATGGCGTGCACCGACGCCAGGTGCAGTTCGCCGCCCTCGGCGCCGGCCGCCGCACGGGCCGCGCGCCGGGCCTGCCCGGCGCTGCGCACGGCGAGTTCGGCGTGCGGCAGGAAGGCCCGGCCCATCGGGGTGAGTCCCACCCCGCGCGGCAGCCGCTCCAGCAGCGCCCCGCCCACCTGCCGCTCCAGCGCCTTGATCTGGTGCGAGAGCGCGGACTGGGACACGTTCAGCACATCGGCCGCGCGGGTGAAGGACGCCTGCTCCACCACCGTCACGAGGTACTCCATCTGCCGCAGGCTCACCGTGGCTTCACCGCCCCCTCCTCATGCACAGAACTCATGGGAACCATAGAAACATTGCCTTGGACTCATCGGCCGGGACGGCGGACGCTGGATCCATGCATGAGACAGACGTCATCGTCATCGGCGGCGGCACCGGGGGATACAGCACCGCCCTGCGCGCCGCCGCCCTGGGGCTGGAAGTCGTCCTCGCCGAGCGGGACCTGGTCGGCGGCACCTGCCTGCACCGGGGGTGCATCCCGAGCAAGGCGATGCTGCACGCGGCCGAACTGGTCGACGGGATCACCGAGGCCCGCGAGCGGTGGGGCGTCAAGGCGACCGTGGACTCGGTCGACTGGCCGGCCCTGACCGCCACCCGGGACGACATCGTGGCCCGCAACCACCGCGGGGTGGAGGGCCATCTGGCGCACGCCGGGGTGCGGGTGCTGCGCGGTACGGCCACCCTGACCGGCCCCCGCTCGGTCCGGGTGACGGCCACCGCGCCGGCGGGCGGCCCGGCCCCGGAAAGCCGGGAAGACCGGGTAGACCGGGTAGACCGGGTAGACCGGCAGGAGTGGACCGCGCGGCGCGGCATCGTGCTCGCCACCGGTTCCCGCCCGCGCGTCCTGCCGGGCCTGGAGCCGGACGGGCGGCAGGTGGTGACCAGTGACGACGCGCTGTTCGCGCCCGGCCTGCCGGACTCCGTGCTGGTGCTCGGCGGCGGCGCGATCGGCGTGGAGTACGCCTCGCTGCACCGCTCGCTGGGCGCCCGGGTCACCCTGGTGGAGGCCGCGGACCGGCTGCTGCCGCTGGAGGACGCGGACGTCAGCCGGCACCTGACGCGCGGCCTGAAGAAGCGCGGCGTCGAGGTGCTGACCGGGGCCCGGCTGGAGAGCGCCGGGCGCGCCGCGGACGGCGTACGGGCCATCGTGCGCACCGCACGCGGGGAGACGCCGGAACTGCGGGCCGAGCGGCTGCTGGTCGCGGTCGGCCGCGCCCCGGTCACCGACGGCCTGGGCCTGGCGGCGGCCGGTCTGGCCACCGACCCGCGCGGCTTCGTGGCACCGGCGGACTGGACCCGTCTGGAGACCGCCGTACCGGGCATCCACGTGGTGGGCGACCTGCTGCCGCCGCCGTCCCCCGGGCTGGCGCACGCCTCGTTCGCCGAGGGGATGCTGGTGGCCGAGGTGCTGGCGGGCCACTCCCCGCGGCCGGTGGACTACGCCGCCGTGCCGCGCGTGACCTACTCCAGCCCGCAGACCGCCGCGGTGGGGCTGTCCGAGGCCGCGGCCCGGGACAGCGGCCGGAAGGTCGTGGTGAACACCATGCCGCTGACCGCGGTGGCCAAGGGCATGGTGCACGGACAGGGCGGCATGGTGAAGGTGGTGGCCGAACAGGATGGGCCGGTGCTCGGCGTCCACCTGGTCGGGCCGCACGTGTCGGAGATGATCGCCGAGAGCCAGTTGGTCGTCGGCTGGGACGCCGAACCCAGCGACGTGGCGCAGCACATCCACCCGCACCCGACCCTCTCCGAGGCGGTCGGCGAGGCGTTTCTGACCCTGGCCGGCCGGGGGCTGCACCAGCGGTAGCCGGCGGTGGTAGCGACGTCCCCCGGTGATTCCCGTGACCCCCGGTGCCCCCGGGCACGCCGGAAACCGCTGGACACGGGGGCGTTGGCGCCTCTACCGTGCCGGAGACGCCCTGGAGAACCGGAAGGAGGGGAGAGCGATGAGCACCCTGTGTGTCACCCCATTGCCGCGCTCCCGCCCTGTCCACCGGGCGTTCCCCCGCTGATCCGGGAGCGCATCCGCTTCCGGAAGGAATCTCCTCACCATGACCGAACCGGTCATCCGCGCGCTCACCGAGAACGACGCGCACCTGTTCACCACCCTGCCCGACCCCGGCCTGGTCGGCCGTGCCCGCTTCGGCCATGTCTACGCCACCGTCGCCGAGGGCGGTGAGTACCGCCCCGAATGGACCTGGGTGGCACTGCGCGGCGGCCGGGTGGTGGCCCGGGCCGCCTGGTGGGGCGGCCCGGACGACACCGAGCCCAAGGCACTGGACTGGTTCGACTTCGCCGACGGCGAGGCGGACGCGGCCGTGCGGCTGCTGCGGTCCGCCCCGCTGTCCGCCGAGTACAGCCTGCTGGTGCCGCCCGGCTGGCGGGCGGACCCGGTGGTCCGGGCGGCCGTGCGAGCCCGGACCGACGCCGTGCTGGCGGCCGGGATGCGGCCGCTGGTGGAGCGCTACCGCTACGAGTGGACCCCCGAGGACGGGCTGCCGACGCGCCCCGGGCGGCTGGAGTTCCGGGCCGAGCCGGACGACACCGTGTTCGAGGACGTGCTGCGCCGCGTCCTGGTCGGCACACTCGACGCACACGACCGCAAAACCCTCGCGGCCGAGGGGGTGGCGGCCACGGTGGCGGAGAACATGGAGTTCTTCCGCTGGCTGCCGTCGCCCCGCGAGTGGTGGCGGCTGGCCCACACCCCGGCGGGTGAACTGGTCGGTCTCCACATACCGGCCCGCAACCCGACCGGTCCGTGCGTCGGCTTCATCGGCGTGGTGCCCGAGCAGCGCGGCCACGGCTACGCCTACGACCTGCTGGCGGAGTGCACCCACGACCTGGTCGGGTACGGGGCCACCCGGATCATCGCCGCCACCGACCGCGGCAACGCGCCGATGGCGGCGAACTTCGCCAAGGCCGGCTATCCGGTCGCCCAGGAGAAGCTCGACTTCGTCTGAGGGGGCGCGCCGGGGAGCACGGCGCACACCGGTGCGCCGCCGCCAGCCCGCTGACGGCCCGCCACGCCCTGGTGCGCGCCCGGCCCGTGTCCCTCAGCATGGTGGGGGACACGGGCCGTCGGGCGAGGTGGTGAAGGAGTCGCCGGTGCTGTTCGAGGTGTGGGCGCCGAACGCCGCGCAGGTCACGCTCCTGGTGGACGGCCACGACCGGCCGATGGCCCGCGCCCCCGGGCGGGCCGGCTGGTGGCACGCCGAGGAACCCGCCGGCCCGGGCACCCGCTACGGATTCTCCCTGGACGGCGGCCCACCGCTGCCCGACCCGCGCTCCCGCCGCCAGCCGGACGGCCCGGACGGGCTGAGCGCGGTGCCGGACCCGGCCGTCTTCCGGGGGGAGGGGCAGTGGACCGGCCGCCCGCTGCCGGGCGCGGTCCTCTACGAGCTGCACACCGGCACCTTCACCCCGGAGGGCACCTTCGACGCCGCCGCCGGGCGGCTGGCGCACCTGGCCCGGCTGGGCGTGACCCACGTTCAGCTGATGCCGGTCTGCCCCTTCCCGGGCCGGCACGGCTGGGGCTACGACGGGGTCGCGCCGTGGGCCGTCCACGAACCGTACGGCGGGCCGGCGGGGCTGGCGCGGTTCGTGGACGCCGCGCACCGGCACGGGCTGGGCGTGGTGCTGGACGTGGTCCACAACCACCTGGGCCCGTCCGGGAACCACCTCCCGGCCTTCGGCCCGTACTTCACCGACACCCACCACACGCCCTGGGGGGCGGCGGTCAACCTGGACGCGCCCGGCTCGGACGAGGTACGGGCCTACTTCATCGGCAGCGCCCTGGCCTGGCTCCGCGACTACCGGATCGACGGACTGCGGCTGGACGCGGTGCACGCGCTGTGCGACACCCGCGCCGAGCACTTCCTCGCCGAACTCTCCGCGGCGGTGGACCGGCTGGCCGCGCACACCGGCCGCCCGCTGTTCCTCATCGCCGAGTCCGACCGGAACGACCCGGCCACCGTCACCCCGCGGGAGGCGGGGGGCCTGGGCCTGCACGCCCAGTGGAACGACGACTTCCACCACGCCCTGCACACCGCGCTGACCGGGGAGTCGGCGGGCTACTACGCGGACTTCGCCGCCGACCCGACCGCTGCCCTGGCCACCACGCTGACCCGCGGTTTCTTCCACGACGGCGGGTACTCCTCGTTCCGCGGCCGGTCGCACGGCAGGCCGCTGGACCCCCGCACCACCCCCGCGGACCGGCTGCTGGGCTACGCCCAGACGCACGACCAGGTGGGCAACCGGGCGCTCGGCGACCGGCTGTCCGTGAACTGCTCCCAGGGGCTGCTGGCCTGCGCGGCGGCGCTGGTGCTGTGCGCGCCGTTCACCCCGATGCTGTTCATGGGCGAGGAGTGGGGGGCGGGCACCCCCTGGCAGTACTTCACCGACCACACCGACCCGCAGCTGGCGGAGGCGGTGCGCCGCGGGCGGCGCCGCGAGTTCGCCGCCCACGGCTGGGCGGCGGCGGAGGTGCCGGACCCGCAGGACCCGGCCACCCGCGACCGGTCCTGCCTGGACTGGACGGAGCCGGAACGGCCGCCGCACGCGGAGCTGCTGGACTGGTACCGGCGGCTGATCGCGCTGCGCCGCGCGGAGCCCGCGCTGTCCGATCCGCGCTGGGAGTACGGCGCGCTCACCGCCCGGCCGGACGGGGTGCTGCACTTCCGGCGCGGCCCGTGCCACGTCGCGGTCAACCTGGGCGGCCGGCCCGCCGAGGTGCGGCTGGGTCCCGGCGCCGGACGCGCCGGGGTGGTCGCCGCCTGGCGGCCGGTCGGGCCGCCGGACCCCACCGGGGTGCTGGTGCTCCCCGCGGAGACCGCGGCGGTGCTGCGCGACCCGGGAGCCGGTGGTGTTGCGGCGCAGGGGGACCCGGAGGGACGCTGAGAGGGGTGGCGCGATCGCGTGAGCGCGTGCGCGGACCGGGCACCGGCGCGGTGGCTCCCCCTTCGAGGAGTGAGGGCGATGCGGATGCTGCTCACCGCACGTATGGACACCCGCACGGCGAACGAGGCCATCAAGACCGGTGCGCTGCCCCAGGCCATCCAGGGAGCCGTCGACCAGTTGCAGCCGGAAGCGGTCTACTTCACCAGCGTCGGCGGCCGGCGGGCCGGGCTGTTCTTCTTCGACATGCAGGACCCCTCGCAGATCCCCGCGATCTGCGAGCCGTTCTTCATGGAGCTGGACGCCGACGTGGAGATCAAGCCGGTGATGGACCTCGACGACCTGCGCAAGGGACTGGCGGCCCTGGAGGGCTGACGGACCCGGTGCACCCGGACGGGGGCGTACCGGGCCCGTCCCGTCCGGCCGGCCCCCGGCCGGACGGGGGTCGGCCGGTCAGCCCGCGTCCGGGGTGAGCCGCAGCGAGACGGAGTTGATGCAGTACCGCTGGTCGGTGGGGGTCGGATAGCCCTCGCCGGCGAACACGTGGCCCAGGTGGGAGCCGCAGCGGGCGCAGCGCACCTCGGTGCGCACCATGCCCATCGAGCGGTCCTCGATCAGCTCGACCGCGGCGGAGTCCTTGGGGTCGTAGAAGGACGGCCAGCCGCAGTGGCTCTCGAACTTGGTGTCGGAGCGGAACAGCTCGGCGCCGCAGGCCCGGCAGGAGTAGACCCCGGCGGTCCTGGTGTCGGTGTACTCACCGGTGAAGGGCCGCTCGGTGCCGGCCTCCCGGAGCACGTGGTACTCCTGCGGGGACAGTTCCGCGCGCCACTGCTCCTCCGGCTTGTCGATCTCGTACGCCATGCCCGAAGCCCTCCTCAGCTCTCGGTGGTCCGGAGGCGGGCGAGGATACGCGGACCGAGGTCGGTCACGTCGCCCGCTCCCATGGTGAGAACGAGATCACCGGGCCGGGCCATTCCTGCGATCCGGTCGGCGACGGCGTCCATGTCGTGCTCGGCGGTCACCTCGGCGCCCGCCCGGGCCGCGGCGTCGATGATCAGGGCGCTGGTGACGCCCGGGATCGGGTCCTCGCGGGCCGGGTAGATGTCCAGGACCACGGAGGCGTCCGCGAGGGTGAGCGCTTCGCCCATCTCGATGCCGAGTTCCTGGGTGCGGCTGTACAGGTGCGGCTGGAAGACGACCAGCACCCGGCCCTGCCCGGCGCCGCCGCGGATGGCCTCCAGGTCAGCGGAGATCTCCGTGGGGTGGTGCGCGTAGGAGTCGATGACCTGCACCCCGGCCGCCACGCCCTTGAGCTGCAGGCGCCGCTTGACGCCGGTGTACGAGCCGAGGGCGGCGGCCAGCTCCCGGGCGGGGACGCCGAGGGCGGTGCCCGCGGCGAGGGCGGCCACGGCGTTGTGCGCGTAGTGGTTGCCGGGGACGGAGACGGTGAAGCCGAGCCGCCCCGCACCGTCCGGCAGCTCGACGGTGACCTCGCTGGTCAGGCCGTGCGGGACGACCTCCAGCACCCGCAGGTCGGCGTCCTCGGCGGTGCCGTAGGTGATCACCCGCAGCCGGTCGCGGCCCTTGAGGCGGGAGGTCAGCTCCCGGGCGCCGGGGTGGTCGGCGGAGATCACCAGGGTGCCGCCGGGCCGGACCCGTCCCACGAAGGTCTCGAAGGACTCGTGGATCTCCTCGATGGAGGCGTAGTTCGCGTGGTGGTCGAGTTCCACGTTGAGGATGATCGCGACCTCGGGCGCGTACTTGTGGAAGCTCCGGTCGCTCTCGTCGGCCTCGGCCACGAAGATCTCGCCGGCGCCGTGGTGGGCGTTGGAGCCCGGCGCGTCGAGGTCGCCGCCGATGGCGTAGGACGGCTCCAGGCCGAGGGTGGTCAGGGAGACCGCCAGCATCGAGGTGGTGGTGGTCTTGCCGTGGGTGCCGGCGACCGCGATCGGGCGGGCGTCGTCCATCAGCGCGGCGAGCGCGTCGGAGCGGTGGACGACCGGGACGCCGCGCTCCGCGGCGGCGGCGAGCTCCGGGTTGTCGGCGCGGATGGCGCTGGAGACGACCACGCAGCTGGCGTCCGCCGCGAGGTGCTCGGCGGCGTGCCCGAGGTGCACGGTCACGCCGAGGGCCCGCAGCGCCTCGGCGGTCGGGGAGTCCTTGGCGTCACTGCCGGCGACCCGGGCGCCACGCATGGCCAGGATCTTCGCGATGCCCGACATTCCGGCGCCGCCGATGCCGATGAAGTGCGGTCGGTCCATGGTGGACGGAACGGCGGTCGGAACGGCTGCCATATGCGGGGCTCCCCTGCTTCAACGTCTGCGTCGCGGGCTGGCCCGCGGCGCGGTTCTCGGCTGTCGGCGCCGATTCTCGCACTTCGCCGGGTGCGGCCCGGCACCGCGACGTCGGCGCGGTGGTGCCGGGGCCGGGCCCGGCCGCCGCCGGACCGGGCCGCGGGGAGGGGTCCGGTGCGGCAGGCGGGTCGGCGTCCGGGCCGGGCCGTCCCGGGACGGGCAGCGCCTTCCCGGGGCGGCGGGGTCCGGTCAGCCGCCGACCGTGGGCTGCCCCTCGTCGGCCGCGTGGGCGAAGAGTTTGAGCACCGGGACACCGACCTTGTGGCGGGCTCTGGAGGCCCAGTCGCGATGGAAGAACTCCTCCACGAAGTGCGGCGCGGTGAGCACGATGACCTCGTCCGCCCCGGTCTGGTCGACCACCGAGCGCAGCAGGTCCAGCGGGTGCCGCTCGACGACTTCGCCGATGGCCTCGCTGCCGGCCGCGCGCAGCGCGTTGAGCGAGTGGGTCAGCGCGCGCTGGGCGGGCAGCAGGGCCTCGTCGCCCTCCGGGACGTCGCCCTCCCGGACGGCGTCCTGCAGCTCGCCGAGTGCCACGTCGTCGATGGCGCGCAGGAGCCGGTCCTGGTCGCCGCGTGGCTGCATGAGGACGACGAACGAGATGGGGTCGTCGCCGTGCAGGCTGGTGACGAACTCCACGTCGACGGGCGTGAGGGGCTGCTCGATCATCAAAACGCTGGTGAACACGACGGACGCCCTTCTTCTCAGGGCCTGGGGCCCGGACAGAAACATCCTGCGCTTGCCCGCGTGGGCTCGCCATGATTCATGTCTGTTGATACAAGTCTGCCCGCCCGGAGCGAAGCGGAACGGTCAATTCCGCCGATCGTCGGATCGGCGGTACCGGGTGAAGAGGAACCCGGCCTCCTCCACGACGGAGGCCAGGCGGAACCGCTCGGGCTCGACGAGCACCGGACCGCTGGTGATCCGCGCCGCGTCCCCGGAGACCATCAGCGGCGCCAGGGACAGGCACAGCTCGTCCAGCGCCCCGGCGGCGGCGAACTGGCCCAGCAGCCTCGGGCCGCCCTCGGTCAGCAGCCGGGTGAAGCCGCGGGCCGCCAGCGCGGCCACCACCGCGGCCGGCTCCACCATGGCGCCGGACCCCGCCACCAGCACCTCGGCGCCCGCCGCCCGGGCCTCGGCGACCCGGTCCGCGGGGGCCTGCTCGCCGGTGAGCACCAGCGTGGGCACCAGCGGCTCGGTGAACAGCGGGGCCGTGAAGTCCAGGTCCAGGCTCGCGCTGACCACCGCGATCGCCGGCGCGGGCGGCTGGCCGGCCGCCGCCCGGCGGGCCGCGAACGCCTCCCGGGCGCGGGCCGGCCGGTAGCCCTCCTGGCGCACCGTCTGCGCACCCACCACGACCGCGTCGGCCAGCCCGCGCAGCACACCGAAGATCCGCATGTCCGCCGCGCTGGAGAGCGGCTGCGACCTACCCTGGTGGTGAGCGGCGCCGTCCAGCGCGGAGACCATGTTGGCGCGCAGCCAGCCGCCCGGGCACCCGGTCGGGTAGGCGTACGCGTCGGCCAGCTCCTCCAGGCTCCACTCGCGGTCCTCGGTCTCGGCGGGGGCGCTGCCGGCGGGCAGCGGGAAGAGTCGGCGCATAGGCCGCAGTGTGACATGCCTCGCTCACCGGACGGAGACCCTCCGAACACCGTCTAGGCTGGATAGCTGTGTCGACCACCAACACCGAGCCCCAGGGTCCGATAGCCGGCGCGACGGATGCCGGTGAGGGCCCCCTCGCGCTCACCGCCCGTGCCCCGCACGTACCCGCCGACCGGCTGGTCGCGGAGATGGTGCCGCCGCCGCGCTTCGGCACGGCGCGCTTCGACACCTACATCCCCGACCCCGACCAGCCCAGCCAGACCGACGCGGTCAAGGCGCTGGCCGACTTCGCCACCCGGCTGGGCGACGCCTCCCCGGGCACCGGGCGGAAGCGCTGGTTCCGGCGGGAGTCCCGGCCCGCGGCCGGCCCGCGCGGCGTCTACCTCGACGGCGGCTACGGCGTCGGCAAGACCCACCTGCTGGCCTCGCTCTGGCACGCCACCCCGGCGGCCCCGGAGCAGAAGGCCTTCGGCACCTTCGTGGAGCTGACGAACCTGGTCGGCGCGCTGGGCTTCCAGCAGACCGTGCGGACCCTCGGCGACCACCGGCTGCTGTGCATCGACGAGTTCGAGCTGGACGACCCGGGCGACACCGTCCTCGTCTCCAGCCTGCTGTCCAAGCTGGTCGAGTCCGGGGTGGCGCTCGCGGCGACCTCCAACACGCTGCCCGGCAAGCTCGGCGAGGGCCGGTTCGCCGCCGCCGACTTCCTCCGGGAGATCCAGGGCCTGTCCGCGCACTTCCGCACCCTGCGGATCGACGGCGAGGACTACCGCCACCGCGGGCTCCCCGAGGCCCCGCCGCCGCGCACCGACGAGCAGGTCACCGCCGTCGCGCACGGTGTCCCCGGCGCCTCGCTGGACCACTTCCCGGACCTGCTGGCCCACCTCTCCACGGTGCACCCCAGCCGCTACGGCGCGATGTGCGACGGCATCGAGGCGGTGTGCCTGACCGGGGTGGAGCCGGTGCCGGACCAGTCGACCGCGCTGCGGCTGGTGGTGCTGGCCGACCGGCTCTACGACCGCGAGGTGCCGGTGCTCGCCTCCGGGGTGCCGTTCGGTGACCTGTTCAGCGCGGAGATGCTCCAGGGCGGCTACCGGAAGAAGTACTTCCGCGCCATCTCCCGGCTCACCGCGCTGGCCCGGGACGCGAAACGGTTGATCGAACCGTAGCCTCCCGCGGTGCCGCGTGATACACCGTTGCGGGTCATATTCCTGTCCGCCAGCAGGGAGTTACCGCATGTCAGGCACGTCAGCAACCCGCCGCCAGCTCCTGGCGCGCACCGGCGCGCTCGGCGCCTCCATCGCCTTCGCCGGCAGCGTCTCCGAACTCTTCGCCGGAACGGCCGCCGCCGCCCCGCACACCGGGCACGCCGGCTACGGACCGCTGGTCCCCGACCCGGACGGACTCCTGGACCTCCCCCGGGGCTTCCGCTACCGGGTGCTGTCCCGGGAGGGCGATGCCCTGCGCTCGGGCGAGGGCACGGTCCCCAGCAGCTTCGACGGCATGTCCGCCTTCCCCGGCCGGGGCGACCGCACCCACCTGGTGCGCAACCACGAGAACCGGCAGAGCGCCGCCCACCGGGTGCCCACCGTCGAGGGGCTCACCTACGACCCCGGGGCACCGGGCGGCTGTACCGCGCTCACCCTCGACGGCCGCAACCGGGTGCTCGGCGAACGCGTCGCCATCGCCGGCACCTCCACCAACTGCGCCGGCGGCCCGACCCCCTGGCACACCTGGCTCACCTGCGAGGAGACCGAGTTCAAGGCGGGCGAGCAGGGCTACACCAAGGATCACGGGTTCATCTTCGAGGTCGACCCGTACGACCCGCACCGGACCGGCGCGCACCCGCTCACCGCCATGGGCCGCTTCCAGCACGAGGCGATCGCGGTCGACCCGCGCAACGGCGTGGTGTACGAGACCGAGGACGCGTTCGACAAGCCGTTCGGCCTGTTCTACCGGTTCCTGCCGGACAAGCCGCTCGGCGGCCGGGGCTCGCTGCGCGCGGGCGGGCGGCTGGAGGCCATGCGGGCCCCCGGGGTACCCGACCTGTCGGTCGTCCAGGAGCCCGGCACGCACATCGACGGCATCGAGTGGGTACCGGTCCCGGACCCGCTGGCCACGACGACCCCGATCCGCTTCCAGGACTTCGGCCGCGACGGCATCACGCACGCCCAGAAGCTGGAGGGCTGCTACTGGGGCGGCTCCAGCGTCTACTTCGTCTCCAGCTTCGCCAGACGGCGGGACGGGTCGACCGCCGACCACTTCGGCCAGGTGTGGAAGTACGACCCCGCCCGGCGCCGGCTGACGCTGGTGGTGGTCTTCGGCCCCAGCACCGACGTCCAGCTGCCGGGCGAGTCCCCCGACAACATCTGCCTGGCACCCAGCGGCGGCCTGATGGTCTCCGAGGACGGCGACGGCGCCCAGCACGTCTTCGGGGTGACCCGGCGCGGCGAGGTGTACCCGATGGCCCGCGGCCGGCAGAACATCGGCACCCCGGAGGCGCCCGAGTGGGGCGAGTTCGCGGGCGTCACGTTCTCCCCCGACCGCGACACCATGTACGTGAACTGCTACACGCCGGGCACCACCTTCGCGATCACCGGGCCCTGGCACCGCTGACCGCCCGGGCCGCGGCACCGCCCCGGCGGGGGCGGTGCCGCGGCCGGTCAGGGGCGCCGCGAGCTGAGCCGGCAGGCCAGCGCCATCGCCCCGGCGGCGAGCCCCACCGCGGCGCCGAGCGGCCCCCAGGGGATGCTCACCGTCCCGCTGTGCGAGCCGGTGACCAGCCCGGTCACCGCCGCGTTCGCGGGGGAGCCGCTCACCAGCAGCACCAGCAGCGCGGCGAGCAGGGTGGCCGGGACCGCCCGGCCCGGGCCGTGCAGCAGCGGACGGTTGCACAGCGCGCCCACCGCCGTGCCGAGCAGCGCGCAGGCCAGCGTGGCCAGCAGCCCGGCGGCCGTGGCCTGGGCCACCGGCACCCCGACCGTGCGGTCCGTGTTGTGCGGGTCGCTGGTCGCGGCGATCAGCACGGTGGCCGCCGAACCCGGCGCGAGGGAGCACAGCAGCGCGCTGAGCAGGGCCGCCAGATGGAGCCGCGCGGGGCTGCTCGCCGCTGCCGCGCAGGCGCGGGCGGCCGCGGGCTCGGTGGTGGTCACCACCCGTACCAGCCAGGCGGCGACCGGCAGCAGCACGGCGGCGGTGTAGCCGAGCGAGTCCAGGATCGGTCCGCCGGTCTGCACTCCGACGGCGAGGAACGCGCCGTACAGCACGAGCGGCGGCAGCCAGCGGTGGGATCGCAGCAGCAGGGCCGTCTGGTAGCGGATCAGGGCGGTCACGCTTCTCCTGGCCGGGTGATCGGGGCGGGGGCCGCGGCGCCGGGGGCGGCGGGGCCGGGACGGTCCCCGGACCCTTCGGGCAGCGGTGTGACGCCGAGGATGTGCCACGGGGGGCGGGCTCCGAGCAGGGCGCGCAGCACGGCGTCGGAGGAGGCCGCGGCCACCGTCAGCCGGACGGCCGGGCCGGCACCCGGCGGCCCGCCCCGCGGGCCCCCGGGGCCGGCCGGGGCGGCGGACAGACCGGGCGGCAGTTCGGCGCCGGGCGGCCCCTCGGCCTCGATCAGCACCGTCCGCGCGGCGGCCGCGGAGCCGGGGCCGGGGCCGGCGTCCGGGTCCGCGGCGCCTGGGCCGGCGGGCCCATCGCCCGGTTCCGGCCCGGCGGGCCCATCGCCCGGTTCCGGCCCGGCGGGCCCATCGCCCGGTTCCGGCCCGGCGAGCCCGGAGCGCGAGTCCGGCCCGGCCGGCCCGGAGCGCGGGTCGGGGCCCGGTCCGGGCGGCCCCGCCGGGCCCGGGACCAGCGCGACCCCGCCGCCGGACACCCGGTGCAGGGTGTGCCGGGCGCCGGCCAGCCGCCGCGGGTCGTGGTCCACGAACACCACCGTCCCGCCGCCCGCGACCCGTTCCAGGACGGCCTCGTCGAGCACCCGGCGGGCGTCCCGGTCCAGGCCGGTCCACGCCTCGTCGAGGACCAGCAGCTCCGGCTCGGCGAGCAGCGCCTGGGCGACGGCCACCTTCTGGCTGGTGCCCTTGGACAGCTCGGCCAGCGGGCTGCGGGCGTGGCCCCCGGCCCCGAACCGGTCGAGCCAGTGGACCGCCCGGCGGGCCGCGACGGGCCGTCGCAGCCCGTGGACGCGCCCGAGGTGGGTGAGGTAGCCGAGAGCGGTGAACGGCAGCTCGGCGGGGAAGCGTTCGGGCACGTACGCGGTGCGTGGCCGGCCGGTGATCCGGCCCGCGCTCGGCGCGTCGATCCGGGCGACCAGCCTCAGCAGCGTCGACTTGCCGCTGCCGTTGCCGCCCTCGACCCGCAGCAGCGCGCCGCGCGGCACGTCGAGGTCGACACCCCGCAGCACCCACGGCCCGCGCAGGCCGTACCGGCGCCCGACTCCCCGCAGTCTCATGGAGGTTGAGCCTACGCGTCGGTGCCCGGCCGACGGCGCCGGAACGCCCGGGCGGCCGCGCGAGGCGGTCTTCGCGAACGCACGCGCCCGGTCGTCGGACCGGAGGCCGCGGCCCGGGGCCGAGCACGCTCGGCACCGGCGGCCCGGCGCCGGGGTGCTGGCACACTGGACCGGGTGACCAGCTCTGACACCCGGGACCCCGGCACCCCCTCGGCCCCCGCCGCGACCACCGGCGGCACCGCTCCCGCGGGGGCCGCCGCGCCCGGGGCCGCACCGGACCGCGACGCCGCCCCGCAGTTCGTACTGCCCCTGGTGGTACGCATCGAGAAGACCGCTCCCCCGGCCCGCACCGACGCCCTGGAGACCGCCGCCCGTGCGGTGCTGGTCCTGCTGTCCGACGAGCGGGCGACGGCCGAGGACGGCCCGTGGACCCAGGCGGTGCGGGACTGGCAGGACGCCCGGATCCGCAAGGTGGTGCGCCGGGCGCGCGGGGCGGAGTGGCGCCGCGCGGCGGCCCTGCCGGGCGTCACGGTCACCGGGCGCACCGCCGAGGTCCGGGTCTTCCCGCCGGTCCCGCTGGACGGCTGGCCCAAGGAACTGATCAAACTCCAGGTCAGCGGCACCGACCTGGACGACCCGGAGCCCTGCGGACCGCCGGACGCCGGCCACCCGGTGCTCTGGCTCAGCCCCGACGTGCGGATGTCGGCGGGCAAGGCGATGGCCCAGGCCGGGCACGGCGCGCAGCTCGCCTGGTGGGCGCTGGACGGCGCGGGGCGCGCGGCGTGGCGGGACGCCGGGTTCGCGCTGTCGGTGCGCACGGCGGACCGGGAGCGGTGGACGCGGCTGCTCGGCGCCGGCCTGCCGGTGGTCCGGGACGCGGGCTTCACCGAGATCGCGCCGGGGTCCTGCACCGTGATCGCCGATCACCCGGCGCTCGGCACCGCCCGCGTCTGACCCGGCGCTCGGCCCGCGCCCACGCCCGGCAGCCAGCCCCGCGCCCACGCCCGGTGCCCGGCACCGACGGCCCGCCTCCGACCGCCCTCGTGCTCGGCGATCACGTGCGGCCTGCACCCGTGCCCGGCACCGCCCGCCTCCGGCCCCGGCGCCCGCGCCGGGCCCCGGCCGGCCGGCGCGAGGGCGCCGGGCCGGCGGCCGGGCCCGCTCAGCGGGTGCGGGCGCGCTCGGCGCGGCGCTTGCGCAGCGCCCGGGTGACGATCGGCGGGAGCAGTTCCCGGGCCACCCGGCGGCCCGCCCGGACCGGGGCCGGGCGCGGGGCCGGACGCGGCGCGGCGGCCGGCGCGGCCGCGGGCTCCGCCGGCGCCTCGCCCGCGAACCGGGAGACCGGCGCGGTGGCGGGGTGCTCCGGCCGTCCGGAGAAGCGCAGGATCCGCTGACCGCCGACCTCCTGCACGCTCATCCGCAGCCCGGCGCGCCACTCGGTGGTGGCCAGCAGCTCCTCCTGGAACGGCTCCGGGTCGCCCCAGGTGCCGTAGAGCTTCTGCGTGCTCAGGCAGATCGGCCGCAGCCCGCCGTTGAAGACGGCCTCCCAGGTGGCCGCGGCCACGCCCGGGGTGTGCTCGGAGCGGAAGTCGTCCAGGGCGACCACGCCGTGCGGCAGCAGCACCGCGCGGGCGGCCACGATGTCCCCGGCCACGTGCTCGTACAGGTGCGAGGCGTCGACGTGGACGAACCGGCAGCTGTCCGGCCGGACGTGCGCGGGCACCTCGGAGGTCGGCCCCTGCACGATGTACGGCAGCTCGTCGTGGAAGGCCCGGTAGTTCTGCTCGAAGGCCACCCGGGTCAAGGTCGCGTACGACTTGCGGGCCTCGGCCGCGTTGTGCTCGTCCGGGGCGTCCGCGTCGAACAGGTCGCAGACCGTGAAGCGCTCCTCCGGCCGCCGGAAGGAGGCCGTGAAGATGGCGCTCTTGCCCAGGTAGGCGCCCATCTCCAGCAGGTCGCCGCGCTCGTCGAGCCGTTCCTGGCGGGCCAGGAAGCGCTCGAAGAGCACTTGGTCGAGCGGCGGGAACCAGCCCTTGACGTCATCGAGGCTGCGGGGGCGCTGCGCGGCGGGGGTGGTGGGTGCCGTCATGGTGCTCTCAGTCTCCTGCCGGACTTCGGAGGGCTCGAACGGCCGCCCACGCTAGGGTGCCGCCGGCAACGCCGAGGCGTCCCCGGTGTGACCGTTCCGCACCGGAGTGTGGCCGTTCGGTGAACCCGGGCCGTCCGGCCCGCCCGGCGAGGGGCGGACCGGACCCCGGGGTCTCCCGCGCGCCCCGGCCCGGCGGGCCGGGGCGCGGCCGGTCAGAACCGCAGCACCGCCACGATCCGGTCGTGTGCCCGGAGCGCGTCGTCCGGGAGGAAGGCGACCTCGCTGCTGGTGTCCAGCGCGGTCTCGATGATCTCGTCGACGATGTCCTCCTGGACCTCGCTGCCCAGTTCCTCCGGACTGGTCCCGGCCGGGTCGACGGGGACCAGGTGCTCACCGGTCACCCGGACCGTCCGCTGGTAGCCCTCCTCGACGGCGAGCAGTTCGATCCGGCCCTCCCGGGCCACCTGCCACACCTCCTCCAGTCCCGCGGCGAACGTCTTGCGCCCCTGGGCCTGGTCGATCCGGGCCATGACGCGTTCCGCGTCCTGTGCCGCGTGCTCGTCGCGGGCCTGGGTGACGGCCTCGGTGAGCGCGGAGGCCGGGCCGCCGGCCAGACCGCCCTTGACCACCTTGGACACCGCCGACCTGGCCGCGCCGCCGACGTCCTCCAGCAGGCTGAGCGCCTCCACGGCGCCGACCAGGTACAGCGGACGCGGTTCCGCGGCGAGCAGCTTCTCGATCCCGGCGTCGACCTGCCGCAGGTACATACGGGCGTTCTCGCCACCGAACGGGCCCGGTACGTCGCCGGTGCGCTCCTCGCGCTCCGGGTCCGGCGCCAGCGACGGGGGCGTCGCCGGGAACCCGTGCGCCTGCTCCTCGCGGAGCGTGCCGTTGCTGCCGCTCCACAGCGTGGTGAGGTCGGCGGCGACGGTGAGCACCCAGTACGGGCGGGTCCGCTCCCGGGCGGCCACCAGGTTCCGGGTGAGGTAGGTGTCGCTGAACACGACGCGTTCGGGGGCGTGGCGGGGCAGGTACCACAGTTCGTGCTCGCCCCGGGCGGCGAAGATCGCCAGCGACTCGCCGAAGTAGCGGGACTCGACCTCCGCGGCGGCCTTGTCCAGTTGCTCGGAGATGTCGAAGCGGGCTTCCCGCGGGACGTCCGGGTCCGCTTCCAGCCGGCGCTTCGCCTCCGCGATCATGTTCCGCAGCTGCACCGCGTTCTTCGCCATGGCCGGCGTCGCGCGCGGGTCGGTGGGAAGGGTGACGGTGACCGCCGGGTACGGGCGCCGCCTGCGCAGCGCGGCCAGCGTGCTGGATGTCAGGTCAGTGGTGCGCATCATTGCCTCTCGACGATGGCCTCCTCACAGCAGGATCACCCAGGAGCGGCGGGGGCGCATCACGGGGGGGCGGGATCCGGCCCCGCCCGGGGCCGGGCCGCGGGCGGGCGGTGTCCGAGCGCCGCCAGCCGAGGGTCAGGGCGGCGCGTCGCCGGCGCCCGCCCAGCCCTGCTCCGCGCCCGGCGGCGGGCGTTCGGCGAGCCAGGCCAGGTAGTGCGGGCTGCGCCGCACCGCCGCGGCGTAGGCCCGCTCGGCGCCCTCGGTGATCTCCCGCGCGTGTGCGGCGAGCGGGCCGTCGCGGTGCCACAGCAGCACCTGGCGGATGAGCAGCGGGCAGCCGGCGAGCGGCAGCGGGACGATCCCGGGGGTGCTGCGGAAGGTCGCCTGGCCCAGGCCCACGGCGGTGCCGCGGGCGACGAGTTCGCGGGCCGCCGACGACTCCGCCTCGTGCCGGATGGTGGCGGTGAAGCCGGCGTCGACGCAGGCGGCGGTGAACGCCTCGAAGAGTCCGCAGGCCTGGTTCGGCGGCAGCACCCACTCGGCGTCGGCGAACTCGGCGAGGCCGACGGCCGGCCGGGTGGCGAACGGGTGCCCGGCGGGCAGCAGGACGAAGGCCGGCTCGGTGGCGACGGTGCGGGCCACGACGTCCGGGGGCGGCGGCACGGGTACCGGCCGCAGGTACTCCACCACCGCGGCCAGGTCCTGCTGGCCGCTGGCGATCAGGTCGACCGCGGTGGGCACATGGGTCTCGGTGCGCAGCGCCGGAGACGCCCCGGGGAACAGCTCGCGCAGTTCCTCCAGCAGGCCGACCATGAGCGGGCCGGGGGTGGCCACGTAGCGCAGCGGGCGGCGGTCCGGGGCGGCCCCGGCCCGGAGCGCCGACTCCACCTGGATGGCGTCGATGGACGGCAGCACCGTACGGGCCTTGGCCAGCACGAACTCGCCCAGCGCGGTGGGCGAGGCGCCCTGCCGGGACCGTACGAACAACGGGCCGCCCAGGTAGCGTTCGATGCGGCGCAGCTGGGCGGTGAGGCTGGGCTGGGACAGGCCGAGCCCGGCGGCGGCCTTGGTGATGCTGCCGGCGTCGGCGATCGCACAGACCACCCGGAGGTGACGCACTTCCAGGTCCATAGGCCCATGCTATGAAGCGCTGCGATTACTTGAAAGTTCCAGTGCTGGCCAGGATGGCAACCCGGCGGAAGGTCCCCCACGCTGACGGTGTGTCAGCGACTTCCCAGTCAGCCTTCCGCCTCTCACTCGGGAGGGCGGATGGCCGGCAGCGACGTCGAGAGCGTCACGCGGCGAGTACTGGAACTGGTGCTGCGTCACCAGCGCAAGGCGGCGGACGCGGACCCCGGCCCGGCCGCGGTCCCGGCCGCCACCCGGAGCGCGCCGTGCGAGCGGTGCCTGGCCGCGCACGCCGGTCAGGTCGCCCGGGCGGTGGCGGCCGGGGAGCCGGTCCGGTTCGTCCTGCCGGCCTTCCCCGGCAAGTCGCCGAACACCGCGAAGGTGCTGGGGGTGCTGCCGGACACCGCGGAGCGGGTGGCGCTGGAGTTCCTGGACGGCCTGTGTGCCCGGATCGGGGCGGTACACGCGCCCGGCGCGCGGATCCTCATCTGCTCCGACGGGCGGGTGTTCAGCGACGCGGTCGGCATCCGGGACGAGCACATCACCGCCTACCAGCACACGCTCCAGGGCTGGATCGACGCCCTGCCGCACGGCGGGGTGGGCCTGTTCACCCTGGACGACCTGCCGGAGCTGGCCGGAGCCGGGCACGACCGGATGCGGTCGGTGCTGACCCAGCGGTACGCCGAGCCGCTGGACGCCCTCCGGGAGCGGATCCGGGCCGGGGAGGAGGTGGCCCTGTACCGGGCCATCACCCGCTTCCTCTTCGAGGACGCCAACACCCCGGAGTACACCGGCAGCCGGGCCGCCCTGCAGCGTGACGCCCGGGCGCGGGCGTACACGGTGATCCAGCGCAGCCGGGCGTGGGGCGAGCTGCTCGCCGAGCGCTTCCCGGCGGCGGTACGGCTGTCGATCCATCCGCAGCCGTGCGGCGCGGAGAAGCTCGGCATCCATCTCGTCGAGACGGCCGACAACTGGCTCACCCCGTGGCACAGCGTGGCCCTGGACGTCGGCGGCCGGTTCGAGCTGGTGCGGCGGAGCGAGGCGGAACGGCGCGGGGCCCGGCTGGTGTACCGGGACGGCCGGGCCGGCCACTACGCGCTGCCGACCGCCGTCCCGGCGCCCCTCCCGGCCCCCACCCCGGCGCCCGAACCGGCGGCCGCGCCCCCGGTCGCCTGATCCGGCGCGGCGCCGCCGGCCTCCCCGGCCGCGCCGCCGGTCGGCGGGGCGCCGGCCGACGGTCCGCGGCCGCCGCGGCCGGCCCGGTCCGGCGTCCCTCCCGCGCCGCCGTCCGGCCCGGCACCGGTACCCGTGTGAAGACAACGTGATACTTCGGTGATACTGGGCGTCGTACTGTCGTACCGGGCGCGTGGGGGCGGACACCTTGAAAGCGTTGCAGGCAAAGCGCGCGTACGGCATGGCCGCGCTGATAGCCGTGGCCGTGATCGTCGCATTGCTGGTCTCTTTGACGGGCGGCGGTTCCGGATCGTCGTCGGAGGAACCGGACCCGAGCGGGGCGCGCGGCCCGGCCGGCTCCGAAGCGGGGGAACGGGATTCCGGCGGGACGAAAGCGGCGCCGAAGCGGAAGGACAAGTACGCCGACTGGGACGGCAAGGTGAAGGTGCTGGGCGACGGGTCCACCTCCTACACCGGACCGCAGCCCAAGCAGCCGAAGCCGAAGAAGCTGAAGCCCGGCGAGAAGCCGCCGCAGTTCGTCGTGTTCTCCTGGGACGGGGCGCTGGAGGGCGACGACCACCTCTTCTCGCATTTCCGCCGGGTGGCCGAGGAGAGCAACGCGGACATGACGTTCTTCCTGAGCGGCATGTACCTGGTGCCCACCTACAAGCGGGACCTGTACCAGCCGCCGCAGCACCGGCGCGGCGCCGCCGCCATCTCCTTCCCCACCGACCCGCACATCCGCGACACCCTGGAGCAGGTCCGCGGGGCGTGGCTGGAGGGCAACGAGATCGGCTCCCATTTCAACGGCCACTTCTGCGGCACGAAGGGCGGTGGCGACTGGACCCAGGACGAGTGGCGGAGCGAGATCGAGCAGTCGTACTCCTTCGTGAAGAACTGGAAGACCAACACCGGGTTCACCGACATCAAGCCACTGCCGTTCGACTACGACGTGGAACTGGTGGGCGGTCGCGCGCCGTGCCTGGAAGGGCAGCGGAACCTCATCGCCGCGAGCAAGGAATTCGGCTGGCGCTACGACGCCAGCTCCCCCGGCGACTTCCAGATCTGGCCGTCCAAGATCAAGGATGTCTGGAACTTCCCGCTGCAGCTGGTGCCGTACCCGGAGAGCGAGAAGCAGGTCCTGTCCATGGACTTCAACTTCCTCTACAACCAGTCCGGTGACACCACCGAGGGCGACCCCGCGAAATACGCCGAGTGGGAGCGGCTGACCCGCCAGGCCTATCTCAACGGATTCGAGCGGGTCTACCACGGCAGCCGGGCGCCGCTGTTCATCGGGAACCACTTCGAGACCTGGAACGGCGGCATATACATGCAGGCCATCGAGGACGTGATGCGGGACGTGTGCCGGCGCGACGGGGTGCGGTGCGTGTCGTTCCGGCAGCTGGCCGACTGGCTGGACGCCCAGGACCCGAAGGTCCTGGAGAAGCTGCGGCTGCTGGATCCGGCCGAGTCCCCGGACTGGGGCACCTACCTCAAGAAGTGACCGCCGCCGGACCCACCGGGTCCGGCGGCGCGGGCCGGCTCCCGGCGGCGGAGTCCCGGCCCGCGGCGGTCCGGGGTCAGCGCAGCGGGGCGGACCGCTCGGCCTCCCGGGCCGACGTCATGTAGTCCGTCCAGATGTCGATCGGCATATCGCCGCCGGGCCGCTCGCCGTCCAGTCCGCCGAGGCCGGTGAGCGGCAGCAGCTCCTGCGTCTTGGGGTCGAGCCGGGACAGCGACACCGCGGTGGCCAGCTCGTCGGTGTAGCCCACGAACCACGCCGAGGTGCCGTCCTGCGCGGTACCGGGCTTCCCGGCCACCCCGGAACCGGCCGCCGCCGCCTCCTGCGCGGTGCCCTCCCGGACCGCCCCTTCGAGCGCCTCGTCGACCTGGCCGGCGATCCGCGCGCTGAACGCCCGCGCGGTGGGCGGCTTGTCCAGCTCCACCGCGTCCCCGTTCCGGGAGAGCGAGACCACCGAGTAGGGCGGGGTGTGCATCCCGTCGGCGGCGAACGTCCCGTAGGCGCTGGCCATCCGGATGGCGCTGGGCTTGGCGGTGCCGAGCGAGAACCCGGGCGCCCGGGTGGCCCCGAAGCTGCCGGGCAGCAGGCCAGCGTCGACCGAGGCCTGGCGGACCCGGTCCAGCCCCACGTCCATGCCCAGCTGGATCATCGGGGTGTTGACCGACTGCTCGACCGCCTTGCGCAGGGTGATGCGCCCCCAGGACCGCTCGCCGTCGTTGGAACCGCGCACGATCTTGCCGCTGCGGTCCCAGTAGGGGCCCTCCGGGGTGCGGACGGCGATCTCGTGGTCACCGTCGTACACGGTCTCCGGGGACACCGGGGAGCGGGCCCCGTTCCGTTCGCGCTGCACCCCGTCCCGCAGGGCGGCGGCGTACACGAACGGGGTGAAGGAGGTCCCGGCGGGCACATTGGAGGCGTTGGCGTCGTTGAAGCCCTGCTCCAGATAGCCGGGGCCGCCGTAGAGCGCCGCTATCTTCCCGTCCGGGGTCACCGAGGCCGCGCCGATCCGCACGTTGCGGTCCGCGGCGCGCCCCTTCGGGTCGAGCCCGCCGCGTGCCTCCTCCACGGCCGCGGCGAGCGCGTCCACCTTCGTCTTCTCGAAGGTGGTGTGGATCTGGTAGCCGCCCAGGTCGAACTCGGCGTCGGTGATGTCGGTGTGGGAGGCGACGTACGCCCGGGCGAGCTCCACCAGGTAGCCGTTCTGGCCGGTCAGCCCCTTCTGCGGGGGCGGGGCGATCGGTTCGGGGAAGGTGGTGATGCGGGCGCGCTCCTCGCGCGAGAGCCGGCCGATCTCCACCATCCGGTCCAGCACCCAGGACCAGCGCTCCTTCGCCCGCTCGCGGTTCTTGTCGCTGATCGCCGGGTCGAAGGAACCGGCGCCCTTGAGCAGCGAGGCGAGGAAGGCGCCCTCGCTGACGGACAGCTGGGAGACGTTCTTGCCGTAGTACGCGTTCGCGGCCCGGGCGATCCCGTAGGTGCCGCGGCCGAACCAGCTCGTGTTGAGGTATCCCTCGAGGATCTCCTCCTTGCTCATCCGGTCGTCCAGTTTGATCGCGATGAACATCTCGGTGAGCTTGCGGGAGAAGGTCTGCCGCTGGTTCAGGTAGGCGTTCTTGACGTACTGCTGGGTGATCGTGGACCCGCCCTCCGTCTCGCCCCCGGTCACCATGCGGGTGAAGGCCCGGGTCAGCCCGCTCGGCGAGATGCCGCTGTCGGAGTAGAAGCTGGCGTTCTCCGCCGCGAGCACCGCCCACTGCACGTCCTCCGGCACCTTGGACAGGGCGATGTCCTGGCGGTTCACGGGGCCGGTGCGCGCCATCTCCGAGCCGTCCGCCCAGTAGTAGACGTTGTCCTGCTGGGTGGCGAACTCGTTCAGGTCGTCGGGTATGTCGGTCCGCAGGTAGAGGACGCTCAGTCCGCTGATGAGGGTGGTCAGGCAGAAGAGGAGGAACAGGCCGGTCTGGCGCCACGAGGGGAGCCAGCGCCACACCCCGCGCTTGCGCGCGCGGGGGTAGTCCAGCCGGAGCCGGCGGAAGGCCCAGCGGCGGACCGCCCACGCCCTGGCCGCCCGGGTCGGCTTCCGGCGGTGCCGGTTCCGCTGCGGCCCGCCCGAGTGAATGTTGCTGCCCTGCACGTTCCCCCCACGCTCCGCTCGTTCGCGCGGCACCAAGGTGTGTTCTTGCGTCCCCCCGGACGAGCAGACTCTATGCCCCCATACGGGCGCCTGTCGCCGGTGGGTCCCGGCCTGGGCCACCGGGCTCACCTGCGGGGCTGCGCACGCGCCGGGGGTTCGGGGCGGCCGGCGCGGACCGGGAACACGAGCAGAGAGTTCTTCGTTCAACTAAGTGAGGCCCCGCGACGTCCCCCCGATCGCGGGGCCTCACCCGTGCCGGTCCCGGCCGGGACGGGAGGGCGCCGTCAGGGCACCAGCACCAGGCGGCCGCGGAGCCCGCCGGCCGCCAGCCGGGTGTGGGCGTCGGCCGCCCGCTCCAGCGGGAAGGTCCCGGCGACCCGCAGGGTCAGCCGCCCCCGCCCGGCCAGCGCGGCCAGCCGCCCCAGCGCCGCCCCGTCGGCCCCCACCCACACGTTCTCCACCCGGGTGCGCCGCCGGGCCACCGGCGCCGCCCCGGGGACGCACGACACGAAGGCCCCGCCGCCGCGCAGCGCCTCCAGCGCGGTGACGCCCAGCGGCGCGGTGTCCAGCACCCCGTCCACCCCGCCGGGCAGCACGGCCCGGACCGCGGCGGCCACATCGGTGTCCCGGGGCACCACGAACGCGGCACCGAACCGGCGCGCCAGCGCCGCGTCCGCGTCGTCCCCGCGGCCGGCCACCGCGACCACCCGCAGCCCGCGCTCGACGGCCAGCTGCACCGCGAAACCGCCGACGCCGCCGACCGCTCCGCCGACCAGCAGCGTGCTCCCGGCCGGCAGATCCAGCAGGTCCAGCCCCTGCCAGGCGGTCAGCCCGTTGAGCGGCAGGGTCGCCGCCTCGACGGCGGACACCCCGGGCGGCGCGGCCGCGGTCTCCGCCGCCTCCAGCACCGCGTACTCGGCGTACCCGCCCAGCGGCAGATCCAGCCGGTCGATGAGTCCGATCACCCGGTCGCCGGCGGCGAAGCCGGCCACCCCCGGGCCCAGCGCGTCCACCGTCCCGGCGACGTCCCAGCCCAACCCGTACACCGCGCGCGGCAGCGCCATCCCGGCCGCGACCGTGCCGCCGGTGCGCACCAGCGCGTCCACCGGGTTGACGGTCGCGGCCTCCACCCGCACCCGCAGCTGTCCCGGCCCCGGCTCGGGAACCGGCACCTCGACCGTCTCCAGCACCTCGGGGCCACCGAACCCGTGCACCACCACTGCTCGCATCCCGTACGCCTCCTCGTCGTCCCCGGGTCCGTGCCGCACGGCCCGCGGGGACGAACCTACGAGGGCGTACTCTCCCTCGGGGAGTAGGCACCTGAAAGTGCGTAACCCACCGGGAGGAGACCACCGATGCCGACCAGAACCGCCGCCGAGCGCCGCGCCGAGGCCCGTCAGGCCTATGACGCCTACCTGGCCGCCTGCCCGTCCCGGCAGCTGCTCGACCGGATCAGCGACAAGTGGACGACGCTGATCGTCAGCGCCCTGGCCGACGGCCCGCTGCGCCACGGCGAACTCGCCCGCACCGTGGCCGGGGTCAGCCAGAAGATGCTCACCCAGACCCTGCGCACGCTGGAACGGGACGGACTGGTGAGCCGGGCCGTCACCGCGTCCGTCCCGGTCCGGGTGGACTACGCGCTCACCCCGATGGGCCGCGACCTGCTGCCGGTGCTGCGTGCCGTCAAGCTCTGGTCCGACACCCATGTCGCCGCGGTGCTCGCGGCCCGGGAGGCGTACGACCACGCCCGGGCGACGGAAGGCGAAGCTCAAAAGAAGCTCTGAACCAACCGGCCCCGGGATTCGTCGTCTCTTCGGGGGGTCATCACTCCCGCACGACGAGAGGGGGAACCATGGTGCGACTGGGAACCGGCATCGGATGGCGACCGGAGATATCCGGCGACATCGCGCGGCTGCCCGGGATCGACTGGGTCGAGGTCGTCGCGGAGAACATCTGCCCCAACCATCTGCCGACGGCCCTGGTGGAGCTGCGGGAGCGCGGGACGACCGTGGTTCCGCACGGGGTGTCGCTGGGCCTCGGCGGCGCCGAGCGCCCGGACCGGGGGCGGCTGGCGGCGCTGGCCGAGCGCGCCGAGGCGCTCGGGGCGCCGCTGGTGACCGAGCACATCGCCTTCGTCCGGGCCGGCGGGGCGCTGACCGCCTCGCCGGGCATCGAGGCCGGTCATCTCATGCCGGTGCCGCGCACCCGGGAGGCGCTGGACGTGCTCTGCGCCAATGTGCGGATCGCGCAGGACGCCCTCCCGGTGCCGCTGGCGCTGGAGAACATCGCGGCGCTCATCGGCTGGCCCGGTGAGGAACTGACCGAGGGCCAGTTCCTCACCGAGCTGGTGGAACGGACCGGGGTCCGGCTGCTCATCGACGTGGCCAACCTGCACACCAACCACGTCAACCGCGGTGAGGACCCGGTCCAGGCGCTGGACACCCTGCCGACCTCGGCGATCGCCTACGTCCATGTGGCCGGGGGCATCGAGCGGGACGGGGTGTGGCACGACAGCCACGCCCATCCGGTGACCGACCCGGTGCTGGAGGTGCTGGCCGAGCTCTGCGCGCGGACCACCCCGCCGGGCGTGCTGCTGGAGCGGGACGAGAACTTCCCGCCGTACGAGGAACTGGCGGCGGAGCTCGCCGCCATCCGCGCGGTCACCGAACGGGCGGCGCTCGGCGCGGCGGTGGCGGCGGCGGGCGCCGGGGGGACGACGGCCCGCCCGGCGCGGATCGCGGTGCCGGCCGGGGCGGCCGCCGGCCCGGCGCCCGGCGGCGGTCCCGGGCCCGCCGCGCCGACCGCACCGGGCCCGGCCGGGGTCACGGCCGTCGCGGAGCGGCCCGCCGCGCCCGCCGGCCCGTCCGGCACGCACACCGACACCGACACCGGTGCTCATGCGCGTGCCCAGGCCGACGCCGACACCGACATCGACGCTGGCACCGACGCCGACGCCGACGCCGACGCCGACATCGACGACACGGTGCGGGAGCGGCTCGCCCTCGCCCAGACCTCCCTGCTCTCCGCGCTGGTCGCGGGCACCCCCGCCCCGGAGGGCTTCGACCGGGGCCGGCTGAAGGTGCAGAACCGGGCTCTGGTCGTGAAGCGGGCCGGCGTGGTGGCCAAGATCGCGCCGGAGCTGCCGGACATCCTCGGCGCCGGCTTCCGTCCGGCGTATCTCCGGTACGCCCGGTCGCGCCCGATGACCGGCGGCTACCGGCGGGACGCGCTCGCCTTCGCCGAGCACCTGCTGGCCGCCGGGGAGCTGCCGGAGGACACCCGGCGGCGGCTGCGTGACTGGTGGCTGGAGCGTGCCGAGCCGGCACCGGCCTCCGCCCGGCTGGCCCGGCTGCTCCGGGCCGCCCGCCGCGCACTGCGCCGGAGGTGACCGGCGTGTCCGCGGTCATGGCGCTGTACGGGGTGATCGCGGCCGCCACCCTGACGGTCGCGGTGGGCACCGCCCGGTCCCGGTCCCGGTCCGGGGCGGCGGGCGGCCGGGTGCACGACCTGCTGGAGGCCGCCTTCCTGGCCGGCGGGCCCGGCCGGGTGGCGGACACGGTGATCTGCGGGATGCACGCCGACGGCCGGGTGCGGGTCGGCCCGCCGGGTGTGCTGGCGGTGCTCCGGCCGGTCGCCCGGCACCCCGCCGAGCAGGCCCTGCTGGACCTCCACGCCTGCTCCCCGCACGGCGCGCTGCCGGCGCTGCGCGCGGCGCTGATGCGCGGCCCGGCGGTGCAGCGGATCGGGGACCGGCTCGCGGCGCGCGGCATGATGGTGCCGCCCGCGGTGGCGCGGCGCCGGCGGCGGGCCGCCGTGGCGCTGGCAGTCTTCCTCTGGCTGTGCCTGGCGGGTGCGTTCCTCGCCGGCCTGACCGGCGACGGCGGGCCGGGGCCGGGCCCCGGCCGGCCGCCGGTCCTCATGCTGCTGCCGGCGCTGACGGCCGGCCTCGTGGTGGCCGGGTGGTGCGCCCGGGTGTCCCGCCGCCGGCTCACCAGGGCCGGGCGGCGGGCGCTGGCCGCCTACACCCGCACCGCCTCCCTGGCCACGCCGCGACCGGGCGACCCGCCGTGGCGGCGGCGCCCCGAGCCGGTGGACCCGCTCGGGGCGGGCGCGGCGGTGGCGGTCGCGCTGGGCGGCGTGGCGGCCCTGGACGACCCGGTCCTGAGGGACCAGCTGCTGCAGACCCAGTTCGTCTCACCGGGCCGCGGCCTGATCTCCGGGACCTCGCCGGTCACCGATCCGGACGCGGTGCCGGACTCCTGCGGCGCGCTGCCGGATCCCGGCTGGTGCGCCGGCTGCGACCCCGGCTCCGGCTCCGGTGAGGGCGGCTCCTGTGGTGCCTCGTCCTGCGGGGGCGGCGGTTCCGGGGGCGGCGGGTCGGGGTGCGGCGGTGGCGGCGGTTGCGGGGGCGGGGGTGGGGGCGGAGGCGACTGAACCGGTGGGCCGGGCTGCCCGCACCGGGCGCCGCCGCCCGCCGGGCGCGGGGAGCGTGACCCCCGGCAGGCTGATGGCCGGACTCCGGAGGACGATGCCGAAGCCCGGCCATCCGTCGTTTCCGGTCCCGGGGGACACCGGAGCCCGCCGGGCCGTCAGGCCGCCCGGGCCGCGCGCGGGGGCAGCCGGGGGCGCACCGGGACCGCCCGCCGCGAGGAGGCGACGGCGGGGCATCCGTATCGTGAACAGACCGTGGCGCGAACCGGGCGCGGTCCAGTAGAACTCGGCCATGCTCTGGGTGCTGTTCCTCCTCGTCGCATGGGGTGCGGCGGTGCTGAGCTGCGCCCGGCTGTGTTCGGCGGCGCTGGCCGCCGCGGACACCCCGGGGCCGCCGCCCGTCGCCGGCGGCCTCACCCTGTACGAGGCGGCTTTCCTGTCCGGCGGGCCGCGGCGGGTCACCGATCTCACCCTGGTCTCGATGTACCGGCAGCGCCGGGTGCTGCTGGCGCACACCGGCTGGGTGACGGTGGTGGACCCGGAGGGCCGGGACGACCTGGAGCGTTCGGTGATCACCGCGATCGGGCCGGGCGGCCAGTCCCCGGTGCCGCCGGTACGGGTCGCGCTGGGCGGCGCGGACGCGGTGCTGGCGCTGGCCGACCGGCTGGTGGCGGCCGGTCTGGCGGTGCCCGCCGAGGCCCGTACCGGCGTGGCCGCGGCGGTCCGCCAGGTCCAGGCGGCCGGTGTGCTGGTGGTGCTGACCGCGGCGGTGTCGCTGCTGATGGTGCCGCCGGCCGCGGGGCCGGGCGCGGTACTGGCGTGGTTCGCGCTGCCGCTGCTGCTGACCGCCGGGTCGCTGGCCATAGCCCGCGCCGAGGTGCACCCGTACACCCGCTGGGCCTCCCCCGCCGGGCAGCAGCTGCTGGCCCGGATCACGGTGCCCCGGCGGCGGCCGCGCGCTGACGACGGGACCGGTGGCCCCGACGACGACCTGACCGCCCTGGCGGTGCACGGTACCGGCGCCCTGACCGACCCGGCGCTCCGCGCGGCGCTGCGGCCGGGCCGCCGGCCCCGCTGAGCCGCCGAGCGCCGGGTGCCGGCCCCGGGCGCCGGTCGCCGCGCCCGCCCGCCGTGGGGCCGGGTGTCCTGAGGCGCATCAGGGGCATTGGCCACGACACCTCCCGCCGGTGCTTTACTTCATCAAATCCCGAGCGAAATATCCCTTTTACTGCGAATCATATGAAGGGATGTCCTGTGAGAGCAGCAGCTCTGTACGGCGTTCTCGGGTCCCTGGCCGTGACCGCGACGCTCGCCGTCGCCCCGGCCGGTGGCAGCCCCTCCGCCGGCTCGCCGGGCGGCGACGCCGAGAAGCGCGGGGTGGCCCTCGCGGCGCGCCGGGCCGCCGCCAAGGGCATCGCGTTCGGCCGCTGCCCCGCGGCGGAGAAGCTCCCGGCCCCGGTGCAGTGCGGCACCGTGTCGGTACCGGTGGACTACGCGCGCCCGTACGGCAGGCAGATCTCCCTCACCGTCAGCCGGGCCCGGGCCGGCGGCTCCCGGCTCCGCCACCAGGGGGCGCTGGTCTACAACCCCGGCGGGCCGGGCGGCTCGGGCATGTCGTTCCCGCTCTACGCGGGCGAACCGGAATACCGGAGGCTGGCCGCCGCCTACGACTTCGTCGGCTACGCGCCGCGCGGGGTGGGCCGTTCGGGGGCGCTGTCCTGCCAGGACCCGGCGGAGTACGCCAAGGCCCCCAGCACCTCCGTCACACATCCCTCCGCCGAGTACAAGCGGAACCGCATCCAGCGCGCCCGGGCCTATGCGGCGGGCTGTGCCCGCGCGGCGGGCCGGGACCTGCGGCACTACACCAGCCTGAACAACGCCCGCGACCTGGACGTGCTGCGCGCCGCGCTCGGCGAGCGGCGGCTGAACTTCCTGGGCGCCTCCTACGGCACCTACTTCGGCGCCGTCTACGCCGCGCTCTTCCCCGGGCACGTGCGGCGCATGGTGCTCGACAGCGTCGTCAACCCCGAGCCCTCGCAGATCTGGTACCAGAGCAACCTCGACCAGTCGCTCGCCTTCGAGAGCCGGTGGGCCGACTGGCGGGCCTGGGTCGCCGAGCACGACGCCGTCTTCCACCTGGGCCGGACCCCGCAGCGGGTGCTCGCCTCGTACCACCGGGCCCGGCAACGGCTGGACCGGGCCCCGGCCGGGGGCAGGGTGGGCACCGGTGAGCTGCACGCCGCGCTGCTGCGGGTCGCCTACCACGACGCCTACTGGGACCCCAGCGCCCGCGCCCTCGCGGCGTACCTGCGCGGCGACGCCAAACCGCTGATCGCGCTGGCCGCGCCCGACCCGGGCAAGGCGGTGGAGGACGAGAACGCCACCGCCGTCTACACCGCGGTCGAGTGCAACGACGCGCCCTGGCCCACCGACTGGCACACCTGGGACCGGGACAACACCGCGCTCGCCCGCCGCGCGCCGTTCGAGACCTGGGACAACGTCTGGATGAACCTGCCGTGCGCCTACTGGCCGGTCCGGGAGCGGCAGCTGCCGCCCGACCTCCGCGTCGACCACCGGTCGCTGCCGCCGCTGCTGCTGGTCGCGGCGGAGCGGGACGCGGCCACGCCGTACGCCGGGGCGCTGGAGATGCGGCGCCGGCTGGCCCGCTCCCGGCTCGTCACCGAACGGGACGCGGGCACGCACGGCGTCTCCGGCGGCGGGAACAGCTGCCTCAACCGGTACGTGGACCGCTACCTGCTCACCGGCCGGGTGCCGCTCCGGGACGCGTACTGCGCCGGACGCCCGGCGCCGGTGCCGGCGAAGGTCTCCACCCGGGAGATCCGCCGCATCCCGCACCCGGTGATCACCAGGGTGCCGTGACCCGGCGCGGTGGCCGGCCGCGCGGCGCGCGGCCGGCCCCGCGGCTCAGGCCAGGCCGTCGACCAGGTCGGCCACCGACTTGCGCCGCCCGGTGAAGAACGGCACCTCCTCGCGCACGTGCCGGCGCGCCTCGGAGCCCCGCAGATGGCGCATCAGGTCGACGATCCGGTACAGCTCGTCGGCCTCGAAGGCGAGGATCCACTCGTAGTCGCCGAGCGAGAAGGAGGCGACCGTGTTGGCCCGCACGTCCGGGTAGCCGCGGGCCATCTTCCCGTGGTCGGCGAGCATCCGGCGGCGGTCCTCGTCCGGCAGCAGGTACCAGTCGTAGGAGCGGACGAACGGGTAGACGCTCACGTAGTCGCGGGCCACCTCGTCGGCGAGGAACGCCGGGATGTGCGACTTGTTGAACTCGGCCGGGCGGTGCAGTGCCATGTTCGACCAGACCGGCTCCAGGGCGCGGCCCAGCCGCGTGCGGCGGAACCGGTTGTAGGCGCTCTGCAGCGCGTCGGCGGTCTCCGAGTGCCACCAGATCATGACGTCCGCGTCGGCCCGCAGCCCGGACACGTCGTAGGTGCCGCGCACCGTGACGTCCTCCGCGTCGAGCTGCTTGAACAGCTCCTCCACCTCGCCGGCGTAACCGGTCCGGTCCTCGGGCAGCACGTCGCGGAGCTTGAACACCGACCACAGCGTGTAGCGGATGACCTCGTTGAGGTCCTTGGCCTTCTTCCCCGCGTTCGGGGACTTGCCGGCCGTCGTCTCGGTCTCGGGTGCAGTCATGGGGCTATTCTCGCTCCCCGCCCGCGGCGCCCGGCGCCAGGGTCGCCAGCAGGGCCTCGGCCGCGCCGCGCCCGCTGCCGACGCAGGCCGGGATGCCCACCCCGTCGTACACCGCGCCGCAGACCGCCACCCCGGGCAGCTTCGCGACCTGCTCCCGGATGCGGGCGACCCGCTCCAGGTGGCCGACCGGGTACTGCGGCAGGCCGTCCGCCCAGCGGGTCACCCGGGACGCCACCGGCGCCGCGGTCAGCCCGACCGCCGCGCCCAGGTCGGCCCGGGAGAGTCCGACCAGCTCGGCGTCGTCCCGCGCCAGGTCCGCGTCGTCCCCGAACCGCCCGATCGAGGTGCGCAGCACGAACAGCTCCGGATCGGCCGCGCCGACCCAGCCCCACTTCTGGCCGGAGAAGGTCGCCGCCTTGATCCGGCGGCCCTCCACCGGCGGTACCAGGAAGCCGCTGCCGGCCGGCAGCCCGGTCACGTCGGCGCGCCGGAACGCCATGGTGATCAGCGCCATGGAGGCGTAGTCGACGGTGGACAGCTCGCCCGCGGCGGCCGGGGCCTCGGCCGCCAGCAGCCGGGCGGCGGCCGGCGCCGGAACGGCCAGCAGCACCGCGTCCACGGTCAGCGCGCCGTCCGGGGTGACCACCGTCCAGCCGCCGGGGGCGTCCGGACCGGCGGGCACCCGGCGCAGCTCCCGGACCGGGGCGCCGGTGCGGATCTCGCCGCCGGCCGCGCGCACCGCCCCGGCGACGGCGGGCGGCAGCAGGCCGACGCCCCCGTCGATGCCCGTGAAGACCGGCCCGTCCTGGGGCCGCGCCGCCGCCTGCCGCTGCACCGCCCGCACGCCCTCGGCGAGCGAGCCGTGGTCGCGGACGGCCGAGAACAGCTGGGGCACCGCGGCGCGCATCGAGATGCGGTAGGCGTCGCCCGCGTACACCCCGCCCAGCAGCGGCTCCACCAGCCGGTCCACGACCTCCCGGCCGAACCGCTCGGCGACGAACCGGCCGATCGCCACGTCGTCGCCGACCTCGGCCGGCGGGAGGTCCCGCTCGGCGGCGATCCGGTCCAGTCCCTCCGCGGAGAGCACCCCGGAGGGCGCCAGCGCCGCCGGGTCGCCGGGCACGCCCATCACGTGCCCCTTGGGCATCGGCCGGAGCCGGCCGTGCGACCACACGCCGGAGCTGGTGGTCGCCGGGGGCTGGAGCCGGTCGGCCAGTCCGACGGCGCGGGCCAGCTCGACCGCCTCCGGCCGGCGCGCGAGCATCGACTCCGCGCCCAGGTCCACCGGGGTCCCGGCGATCTCACCGGCCAGCAGCTTGCCGCCCAGCCGGTCCGACGCCTCCAGTACCGTCACCCGCGCGCCGCCCGCCAGCAGCCGGTGGGCGGCCGCCAGGCCGGAGATTCCGCCGCCGATCACGGCCACGTGCCCGGCACCGCCGGCGGGGGTCCGCTGTTGATCCATGCCTCCACTCTCTCAGACCCCCTGCCGCGGCCCGACCCCGGTCGCGGCCCCGCCGAGGCGGGACCGTGACCTGTTCGGGACAGCACCGCGACAACCCGCCCGCCGCCCGCCACGTCGAACCGGCGACACCGGCAACGTCCCAATGGGGGGAACGAAGATGCGCAGGCGCAAGCCGATCACCGTACTCACCGCCGCACTGCTGACCGCGGCGCTCACCGTCACCGGATGCCAGGGCTCGGACGGAGGCGACGCGAAGACCGCCGACGGCCGGCGCGGCGCTCCCGCCCCGGCCGCGAAGGCGCCGGAGGCGGCCGGGCGGGACGCGGGGGCGGACCCGACGAGCGGCCCCGGGAACGCGAGCGCAGCCGACCGGCCGGGGCGCCCCGGGACCGCGCCGGACTCGGCGCGCAAGCCGGTCCGGCCGGCCCCGAAGCACGTGATCCGCACCGCGACGGTCACGGTGCGCACCAAGGACGTGGCGGCCGCCCTGGACCGCGCCCGCGGCAGCGCCGAGCGCGCGGGCGGCTACGTCGGCGACGAGGACACCGACCAGGACCGGGAGGGCAACCGGCGCTCACGCCTGGAACTGCGGGTGCCGCCGGCCGGCTACGACGGGCTGCTGGCGGACCTGAGCGGGCTGGGCAAGCTCGTCGAGCGGCGGGTGACCGCCCAGGACGTCACCGACCAGGTCGTCGACGTGGAGAGCCGCATCGCCTCCCAGCGGGCGAGCGTCGCCCGGGTGCGCGAACTGATGGACCGGGCCGAGGCGCTGAGCGACGTGGTGGCGCTGGAGGGCGAGCTCAGCACCCGGCAGGCCGACCTGGAGGCCCTGCAGGCGCAGCGGGCGGCGCTGCGGGACCAGACCGGGCTGGCCACCGTCACGCTGGTGCTGTACGAGCCGGACGCCGCGGCGGACGGTCCGGACGGCGAGCACGGCGACGGGGACGGGACCGGCTTCGGGGATGCGCTGGCGGCCGGCTGGAAGGCGTTCACCACCACGGCGCGGTGGGTCGCGGTGGCGTTCGGCGTGGTGCTGCCGTTCGCGGTGACCGCCGGGCTGGTGCTCGGGCTGCTGAGGCTGGTGCGGCGCCGCTTCCCGGCCCGCACCGCCGCGATCGCCGCCCCCGCCGGGCCCGCCATGGCCGTTCCGGGACCGGTGACGGTGCCGGGCCCGGTGCCCGGACCGGCGGCGCCCGCCACCGCCCCGCGGCCCGCCGCCCGGCGCACCGGTGCGGACTCCGGCGGGGCCACCGGCCCGGAAGCGCCCACCGGACCCGCTGCCGCCGCGGCCGGCCGGGGCACCGGACCGGAACCCGCACGGGGCAGCGGACGGGAGCCCGAGCGGAATACCGAGCGGGACGCCGCGGGAACGCTCGGGCCGGCCCGCCCGGACACGCCCGGGGCACCGGGCGCCGGTCCCGCGGACGACGGCCCCGCGTAGGCACCGGCGGCCCGCCCGGGGCCCATTGACAGCGGCGGACGGGCGGGCCGAGACTCGACGACGGCCGGTCAACCGAACGGTCGGTGGGCCCGGGAGCGGGCCGTTGAACGCGGGAGAGGATCCGATGAACGACCGCATCCGGGATGTGTACATCGTCGACGCCGTCCGTACCCCGGTCGGCAAGTACGGCGGCGGGCTGTCCCGGGTGCGGCCCGACGACCTGGCCGCCCATGTGGTGCGGACACTGGTCGACCGCTCCCCGGAGCTCGACCCGGCCCGGATCGACGACGTGTTCTTCGGCAACGCCAACGGCGCGGGCGAGGAGAACCGGGACGTGGCCCGGATGGCGGTGCTGCTCGCCGGACTGCCGGTGTCGGTACCGGGCACCACCGTCAACCGGCTGTGCGCTTCGGGCCTGGAGGCCGTGGTGCAGGCGGCGCGGGCGGTCGCGGTGGGCGACGCGAGCGTGGTGCTGGCCGGCGGGGTGGAGTCGATGTCCCGCGCGCCGTGGGTGCTGCCCAAGCCGGAGCGCGCGTTCCCGGCGGGCCATCAGGAGCTGTACTCCACCACCCTCGGCTGGCGCATGACCAACCCGCGGATGCCGGCGGAGTGGACCGTCCCGCTGGGCGAGGGCGCCGAACTGATCGCGGACAAGTACGGCATCGGCCGCGCCGCCCAGGACGCCTTCGCCCTCGACAGCCACCGGAAGGCCGCGCGCGCCTGGCGGGACGGGCTGTACGACGGGGAGGTGGTGCCCGTCCCCGGCACCGACCTGAGCCGTGACGAGTCCATCCGGGACACCACCTCGCCGGAGGCGCTGGCCGCCCTCAAGCCGGCCTTCCGGCCGGACGGCAGCGTCACCGCCGGGAACTCCTCGCCGCTCAACGACGGCGCCGCCGCCCTGCTCCTGTGCGACGAGGAGGGGCTGCGGGCCACCGGCCGGGAACCGCTGGCCCGGATCGGCGCGGCGGCGGTGACCGGGATCGAGCCGCAGCTGTTCGGCCTGGGGCCGGTGGCGGCGGTGCGCCGGGCGCTGGCGAAGTCCGGACGCGGCTTCGCGGAGCTGGCGACGGTGGAGCTCAACGAGGCGTTCGCCGCGCAGGCGCTCGGCTGCCTCGCCGAGTGGCCCGAGCTCGACCCGGCCGTGGTCAACCCGCGCGGCGGGGCCATCGCGATCGGCCACCCGCTGGGCGCCTCCGGCGCCCGGCTCGCCGGGTCGGCCGCCCACCAGCTCGCCGCCCGGGGCTCCGGCACCGGCCTGGTGGCGCTGTGCATCGGCGTCGGCCAGGGCCAGGCGCTGGTCCTGGAACGCTGACGCCCGGCCGCCGGGCGCGGAACCGGCGGCCGCCGCCCGCCCCGCCGTCGAAGATCCGTACCGTGGTGCCGGAACCGGAACCGGGCAACGACGGAGGGACGGCGGCATGGCGGCGCAGCGCATGGTGGTCGTCGGGGGTGACGCGACGGGGATGTCCGCCGCGTCGCAGGCCCGGCGGCTGAAGGACGAGGACGAGCTGGAGATCGTCGCCTTCGAACGCGGCGGTTTCGCCTCCTACTCGGCCTGCGGCATCCCGTACTGGGTCGGCGGCCAGGTGGCCGGTCCGGACGAGCTGATCGCCCGGACCCCCGAGGCGCACCGCGAGCGCGGTATCGACCTGCGGCTGCGTACCGAGGTGACGGAGCTCGACCTGGCCGGGCAGCGGGTGCGCGCCCGTGACCTGGCGTCCGGCGAGGAGCGCTGGTGGGGGTTCGACCGCCTGGTGCTGGCCACCGGTGCGACTCCGGTGCGTCCCCCGCTGCCGGGCATCGACGCGCCGGGGGTGCACGGGGTGCAGACGCTGGACGACGGCCGGGCGCTGCTGCGCACCCTGGAGGCGGTGGAGGGCGGGCCGGACGGCCGGCGCGCCGTGGTGGTGGGCGCGGGGTACATCGGGGTGGAGATGGCCGAGGCCCTGATCCGGCGCGGGTTCCGGGTGACGGTGCTCAACCGCGCCGGGCAGCCGATGTCGACCCTCGACCCGGACATGGGGCGGCTGGTGCACGAGGCGATGTGCGACCTCGGCATCGAGACGGTCAACGGCGCGGCGGTGACCGCCGTGCTGACCGGCGCCGACGGATCGGTGCGCGCGGTGGCCACCGAGGACGCCGAGTATCCGGCGGACGTGGTGGTGCTGGGCGTGGGGGTGCGGCCGGCGACCGGGCTGGCGCGGGCGGCCGGGCTGCCGCTGGGCGAGTACGGCGGCCTGCTCACCGACCTGTCGATGCGGGTGCGCGGCGAGGAGAACGTCTGGGCGGGGGGCGACTGCGTGGAGGTGCTGGACCTGGTCTCCGGCCGCACCCGGCACATCCCACTGGGGACGCACGCCAACAAGCACGGGCAGGTCATCGGCTCCAACGCGGCCGGCGGCTATGCGACGTTCCCGGGTGTGGTGGGCACCGCGGTGAGCAAGGTGTGCGATCTGGAGATCGCCCGCACCGGTCTGCTGGAGCGCCAGGCGGCGCAGGTGGGGCTGCGGTTCGAAGCGGTGACCATCGAGTCGACCAGCCGCGCCGGCTACTACCCGCAGGCGCAGCCGATGCGGGTGAAGATGCTCGCCGAGCGCCGGACCGGCCGGCTGCTGGGGGTGCAGATCGTCGGCCGGGAAGGGGCCGGGAAGCGGGTGGACATCGCGGCGGTGGCGCTCACCGCGGGGCTGACGGTGGACCAGATGACCGCCCTCGACCTGGGGTACGCGCCGCCGTTCTCACCGGTGTGGGATCCGGTGCTGGTGGCGGCGCGGAAGGCGGCCGCGGCGGTGCGGAAGGCGGGCTGACCCCCGGCCGGCCGGCGGGGGCGCCCCGGCGGCCCGGCCCGGCGGGCGGCCCCGGTCGGCACCGGGCCGCCCGGGCGCCGGGGACCGGCCGCGCCGGGAGACCGGGCGGCCCGGTACCCGGCGCGGGCCGGGTCAGCGGGCGGTACGCGTGTGCACGTACTCCACGAGCCGGGTCAGCGCGTCCGGGTCGGTGTCCGGCAGCACCCCGTGGCCGAGGTTGAACACGTGCCCGGGCAGGTCGCGGGCCGCGTCCAGCACCTCGCCCGCCTTGCTCTCCACCGCCTCGCGCGGCGCGAAGAGCACCGCCGGGTCGAGGTTGCCCTGGAGCGCCTTGCCGGGGCCGACCCGGCGGGCGGCCTCGTCCAGCGGCACCCGCCAGTCGACGCCGACGACGTCCGCGCCGGCCTCGCCGAGCAGTCCGAGGAGCTCGCCGGTGCCCACGCCGAAGTGGATGCGCGGCACGCCGTAGGAGGCGACGGCGTCGAAGACCTTGGTGGAGGCCGGCATCACGCTGCGCCGGTAGTCCGCGGGGGCGAGCGCGCCGACCCAGGAGTCGAAGAGCTGCACGGCCGAGGCGCCGGCCTCGATCTGCACCTTCAGGAAGGCGGCGGTGATGTCCGCCAGGCGGTCCAGCAGGTCGGCCCAGAGCCCGGGGTCGCCGTACATGAGCGCCTTGGTGTGCTCGTGGTTGCGCGACGGGCCGCCCTCGACCAGGTAGCTGGCGAGGGTGAACGGGGCGCCGGCGAAGCCGATCAGCGGGGTGCCGCCGAGCTCGGCGGTGAGCATCCCGATGGCCTCCGTGACGTACTTCACATCGTCCGGGTCCAGCGGGCGCAGCCGCTCCAGGTCGGCACGGGTGCGGATGGGCTCGGCGACCACCGGGCCGACCCCGGGCTTGATGTCCAGGTCGAGGCCGATGGCCTTGAGCGGCACCACGATGTCGCTGAAGTAGATCGCCGCGTCCACGCCGTGCCGGCGCACCGGCTGCAGGGTGATCTCGGTGACCAGGTCCGGGCGCATGCAGGACTCCAGCATGGCGGTGCCCTCGCGGACCTTGCGGTACTCGGGGAGCGAGCGTCCGGCCTGGCGCATGAACCACACCGGCGTGTGCGGTACGGGCTCACGGCGGCAGGCCCGGAGGAAGGCGGAATCCTGGACTGCCGACGCCGCGGTGCGGCCGGTCTGCTGCGGGCCTGTCGGCCGGTCGGAGACGCTCATGTCCTAAATCTTCGCACGGGCCGAACGAGTGACCCGCCAACCCGGGTGTCCCTACGCCGCGCGGGGGTCTCGAACGCCTAGTCTTCCGGGCATGGCAGCGGCTCAGGGACACCTTGCGGACGGTGCGGACAGCACAGGGGGCCAGGACGGCGCCCCGTTGGCCTTCCGGCACGCGGTCGCCGGACTGCGTGGGGTACGGCCGCGGGCCGAGGTGGAGCTCGACCCCACCGCGCCGCCACGGCGCCTGGCGCCCTACGCGTACGCGCTGGAGGCGGTGGTCGGGGGCGGTGGTGACGAGGACGGCGACGGCGACGGCGACCCGGAGCTGGCCGAGGGCCGGCTGATCCTGCTGCACGACCCGGAGGGGCACGACGCCTGGCGGGGCACGTTCCGCCTGGTGACCCTGGTCCACGCGGACCTGGAGGCGGAGATGGCCGCGGACCCGCTGCTGCCGGAGGTGTGCTGGTCCTGGCTGACCGGGGCACTACAGGCCCGCGGGGTGGACTACCTGGAGCCCAGCGGCACGGTGACCCTGGCCGCGTCGCACCATTTCGGCGGCCTCGGGGACCGCGAGCCGTCGACCCGGATCGAGATCCGGGCGTCCTGGACGCCGTCCGACGCCTCCGGCGTACCGGACACCGGGGCCCATCTGACGGCCTGGTGCGACCTGCTGTGCCAGATCGCGGGGCTGCCGCCGTCGCAGGGCCAGGACCCGGGGGTGGTCGCGCTGCCGCAGCGCCGCGGCCCGCGGTCGCGCTGACCGCACGCCGCCGCCGTCACCGCCCGCGCACCGGCCCGCGGGCCGCGCCCGTCCTCGCGGGCCGGTCCGCGGGCCGGTCCGTTCGGTCCGCGGGGCCGGCCGGGCCGGTCCGCGTGGCGCGCACACGATCGAGCAGCCGTCCTAATTGTCCGAATTGTTACTCACTCGATCGTGATCATCCCCTAAAGGAGGGCCGGATGGGTGCCGAAGCACGTGGTGACCCGTCCCCACCCAACTCCCTTCAGGAGGCCTGGTGTCTGTTCTCCTTGAGCAACCGTCCAGCCTGGTCGCCTACCGCCCGAACAAGCCGACGGCCATGGTCGTCGTCGCCGACCCCCGTGTCCGGTCCACCGTCACCCGCCACCTGTGGGCGCTCGGCGTGCGCGATGTCATCGAGGCGTCGTCGATCGCCGAGGCCCGGCCCCGGATCAGCAGCCCGCGCGACATCTGTGTCGCCGACGTTCACCTCCCGGACGGATCCGGACTCACCCTGCTCTCCGAGACCCGCGCCGCGGGCTGGCCCAACGGTCTGGCCCTGTCCGCCGCCGACGACATCGGCGCGGTGCGCAACGCGCTCGCCGGCGGCGTCAAGGGCTATGTCGTCACCGGCACCCGCACCAACCTCGGCCTGCCCGGCCGCCCCGGCGCCGCGCCCATCGGCGCCGCCGCCGCCCGGCTGCACCGCCGCCCGCCGGGCGCGCCCGGCCACCCGGGCGGCTTCCGGGAGCTGTCGGGCCGGGAGGTCGAGGTACTGAGGCTGGTTGCGGAGGGCCAGTCGAACAAGGCCATCGGGGTATCGATGGGCCTGTCGGCACTCACCGTCAAGAGCCACCTCGCCCGCATCGCCCGCAAACTGGGCACCGGCGACCGGGCCGGCATGGTCGCCGTCGCCCTGCGCACCGGCATCATCCACTGACCCGCACCTCCGCCCGCGCCGGAACACCGGCCGGAGACCCGCCCGGCAACCGCCGCCCCGCCCGCCGACGGAACGTTCCGTCGGCGGGCGCCGTGCACCGCTCGCCCGCACAGATACCCTTGACTGGTGACCGACGCCCAAGAGACCGCAGCAGACACGACACTGCGAACCGCCGGGGGCGCTCCCCCGGACGACGGCGTCGCAGCCCAGCCCGTACCGATCCCCCTGCTGGAGCCCCGCGAGGGCATCCCGCCGGTGATCACCGACCAGGCCGCCCTGGACGCGGTCGTCGCGGCCTTCGCGACCGGCCACGGTCCGGTCGCCGTGGACGCCGAACGGGCCTCGGGCTACCGCTACGGCCAGCGCGCCTACCTGGTCCAGCTGCGCCGCGCCGGGGCGGGCACCGCGCTCATCGACCCGGTGGGCTGCCCCGACCTGTCCCCGCTGGGTGCCGCGCTCGCCGGCACCGAATGGGTGCTGCACGCCGCGACCCAGGACCTGCCCTGCCTGCGTGACATAGGCATGGTGCCCGACCGGCTCTTCGACACCGAGCTGGCCGGCCGACTCGCCGGCTTCGCCCGGGTCGGGCTCGGCGCCATGGTCGAGAACGTCCTGGGGTACGCCCTGGAGAAGGGCCACTCCGCCGTGGACTGGTCCACCCGTCCGCTGCCCGAGCCCTGGCTGCGCTACGCCGCGCTCGACGTCGAGCTGCTGGTGGACCTGCGCGACGCGCTGGAGGAGGAGCTGACCCGGCAGGGGAAGCTGGAGTGGGCGCTGGAGGAGTTCGCCGCCATCGCCGCCGCGCCGCCGCCCGCGCCGCGCAAGGACCCCTGGCGGCGCACCTCCGGGATGCACCGGGTCCGGCGCCGCCGCCAGCTGGCCGTGGTGCGCGAGCTGTGGACGCTGCGCGACACCATCGCCCAGCGCCGGGACGTCTCCCCCGGCAAGGTGCTCAGCGACGCCGCGATCGTCGAGGCCGCCCTGGCCCTGCCGGGCGACACCCGGGCGCTGGCCGCGCTGAACGGGTTCGGGAACCGCACCGGCCGCCGTCAGCTGGACCAGTGGCAGGCCGCCGTCGACCGGGCGCGGGCGCTGCCGGACAGCGAACTGCCGCAGCCCGGCCAGCCGGTCGCCGGCCCCCCGCCGCCGCGCGCCTGGGCCGAGAAGGACCCGGCCGCCGCCGCCCGGCTGTCGGTGGCCAGGTCCGCGGTGACGGCGCTGGCCGAGCGGCTCACCATGCCGCAGGAGAACCTCATCACCCCGGACACCGTGCGCCGGCTGTGCTGGGAGCCGCCCACCGAGGTGAGCGAGGCGAGTGTGGCGGAGGCGCTGGCCGGCCTGGGCGCCCGGCGCTGGCAGATCGAACAGGTCACGCCGCTGCTCACGGCGGCGCTGTCGGCGACGGTCGGCTGATGCGACGCGCGTGGACCGCCCGGTGCCCGGGCCGGTCCACGCCCGCGGCGCCGCGGTGCGGCGCCGCGTCCCCCGCCGTCCCCCGCGCGGCGTTCCCCACCGTGCCCCGCGCGGAGTTCCCCACCGTGCCCCGCGCGGAGTTCCCGGTGGCGTGCCGTGTGACGTTCACCGCTCCCGCGCGGGGGGCTGGGCAGCTTGGTTACCCACAAGTAGCATGTGGCCTGTCGGCGCGCCGCACGCGTGTCCGCAGCAGTGCCACCCCGCACCTGGAGGAGAGCCAACGTGCCTCGTACCGCTAGGGACGTCGTCTTCGTCGACGGCGTCCGCACCCCGTTCGGCAAGGCGGGCCCGAAGGGCATCTACCACGAGACCCGCGCCGACGACCTCGTCGTGAAGGCGATCCGGGAGCTGCTGCGCCGCAACCCGGACCTCGACCCGAAGAAGATCGACGAGGTCGCGATCGCCGCCACCACGCAGATCGGTGACCAGGGTCTGACGCTGGGCCGCACGGCCGGCATCCTCGCGGGCCTTCCGCAGTCCGTTCCGGGCTACTCCATAGACCGCATGTGCGCGGGTGCGCTGACCGCCGTCACCTCGGTGGCCGGTTCCGTCGCCTTCGGCGCGTACGACGTCGCCGTCGCCGGCGGTGTCGAGCACATGGGCCGCCACCCGATGGGCGAGGGCGTGGACCCGAACCCGCGCTTCGTGTCCGAGAAGCTGGTCGACGAGTCCGCCCTGTTCATGGGCATGACCGCGGAGAACCTGCACGACCGGTACCCGACCATCACCAAGCAGCGCGCCGACGAGTACGCCGTGCGCTCGCAGGAGAAGGCCGCCAAGGCGTACGCGGACGACAAGATCCAGCCCGACCTGGTGCCGGTCTCCGTCCGCCGCACCAACCCGGAGGCCGGCGAGACCGGCTGGGGCCTGGTCACCGCCGACGAGCCGATGCGCCCGGGCACCACCCTGGAGAACCTGGCCGGCCTGAAGACGCCGTTCCGCGTCCACGGCCGCGTCACCGCCGGCAACGCCGCGGGCCTCAACGACGGTGCCACCGCCGCGCTGATCGCCTCCGAGGACTTCGCCCGTGAGAACGGCCTGCCGGTCAAGATGCGCCTGGTCTCGTACGCCTTCGCCGGCGTCGAGCCCGAGGTGATGGGCTACGGCCCGATCCCGGCCACCGAGAAGGCCCTCGCCCAGGCGGGTCTGTCCATCGAGGACATCGGCCTGTTCGAGATCAACGAGGCGTTCGCCGTCCAGGTCCTCGCGTTCCTGGAGCACTACGGCATCGCCGACGACGACGCCCGCGTCAACCAGTACGGCGGCGCCATCGCGTTCGGCCACCCGCTGGCCTCCTCCGGCGTCCGGCTGATGACGCAGCTGGCCCGCCAGTTCGAGGAGCAGCCGCACGTCCGCTACGGCCTGACCACCATGTGCGTCGGCTTCGGCATGGGCGCCACGGTCATCTGGGAGAACCCGCACTTCGACACCGAGGGAGACTCCAAGTGAGCACCACCGCAGAGCTCCTGAAGGGCGCGGCCGAGCTGTTCCCGGACGAGGTCGTCACCCAGGCGCACGTCCGCCACCTCGACCTGCCGTTCGGCGCCGGGCGCTTCGCGCTCATCACGCTGGACAACGGCTTCGACCACACCAAGCCGACCACCTTCGGCCCGCAGTCCCTCGCCAACCTGAACGCGGCGATCGACCAGGTCGAGCAGGAGGCCGCGGCCGGCTCCATCGTCGGCGTCGGCCTGACCGGCAAGCCGTTCATCTTCGCGGTCGGCGCCGACCTCAAGGGCGTCGAGCTGCTGAAGAAGCACGACGAGGCCCTGGCCATCGGCAAGGGCGGCCACGACGTCTTCAAGCGTCTGTCCGCGCTGGCCGTCCCCACCTTCGCGTACTACAACGGCGCGGCGATGGGCGGCGGTGTCGAGGCCGGTCTGCACTGCACCTACCGCACCGTCTCCAAGGCCATCCCGGCCTTCTCGCTGCCCGAGGTCTTCCTCGGTCTGGTCCCCGGCTGGGGCGGCTGCGCCCTCCTGCCGAACCTGATCGGCGCCGAGCGCGCGGTCTCGGTGATCATCGAGAACTCGCTGAACCAGAACCGCCAGCTCAAGGGCAAGCAGGTCTTCGAGCTCGGCATCGCCGACGCGATCTTCGAGGGTGCCGACTTCCTGGAGCAGTCCCTGCTGTGGACCGCGCGCGTCCTGACGGGCGAGACCCAGGTCGTCCGCGCGGAGATCGACCGCGGCGAGGCCTGGGACGCGGCCGTCGCCAAGGGCCGCTCCATCGCGGACTCCAAGGTGCACGGCGCCGCTCCGGCCGCCTACCGCGCGCTGGACATCATCGCCGCCGCCAAGGACGGTGACCTGCAGGCCGGTTTCGACGCCGAGGACGCGGCGCTGGCCGACCTCATCATGGGCGGCGAGCTGCGCTCCGGCATCTACGCCTTCAACCTGGTGCAGAAGCGCGCCAAGCGCCCGGCCGGTGCCCCGGACAAGAACCTGGCGCGCCCGGTCACCAAGGTCGGCGTGGTCGGCGCGGGCCTGATGGCCTCGCAGCTGGCGCTGCTGTTCCTGCGCCGCCTGGAGGTGCCGGTGGTCCTCACCGACATCGACCAGGAGCGCGTGGACAAGGGTGTGGGCTACGTCCACGCCGAGATCGAGAAGCTGCTCGGCAAGGGCCGCATCAACCAGGACAAGGCCAACCGCCTGACCGCCCTGGTGACCGGTGTGCTGGACAAGGCCGAGGGCTTCGCGGACGCGGACTTCATCATCGAGGCCGTGTTCGAGGAGATGTCCGTCAAGCAGAAGGTGTTCGCGGAGGTCGAGGCGGTCGCCCCGGCGCACGCGATCCTCGCCACCAACACCTCCTCGCTGTCGGTGTCGGAGATGGCCTCCAAGCTCCAGCACCCGGAGCGCGTGGTCGGCTTCCACTTCTTCAACCCGGTCGCCATCCTCCCGCTGCTGGAGATCGTCCGCGGTGAGCAGACCGACGACGCCTCGCTGGCCACGGCGTTCGCCGTCGCCAAGAAGCTGAAGAAGACCGCGGTCCTCACCAAGGACGCCCCGGCGTTCGTCGTGAACCGCATCCTGACCCGCTTCATGGGCGAGATCCAGAACGTCATCGACGAGGGCACCCCGGTGGAGACCGCCGAGAAGGCGATCGAGCCGCTCGGCCTGCCGATGTCCCCCCTGGTGCTGCTGGAGCTGGTCGGCCCGGCCATCGGTCTGCACGTCTCCGAGACCCTGAACCGCGCCTTCCCGGAGCGCTTCACGGTCTCCCCCAACCTGAAGGCGGTCGTCGAGGCCGGCAAGCGCGGCTTCTACGTCTACGATTCCGGCAAGCCGGAGCTGGACCCCGAGGTCGCCGCCCTCCTGAAGCAGGGCGACAGCGTCCTGACCGAGGAGCAGGTCCGCGACCGCGTCCTGGACGCCGTCGCGCAGGAGATCGGCCTGATGCTGGAGGAGGGTGTCGTGGCCGAGGCCCAGGACATCGACCTCTGCCTGATCACCGGTGCGGGCTGGCCCTTCCACCTGGGCGGCATCACTCCGTACCTGGACCGTGAGGGCGTCTCGGAGCGGGTGAACGGCAAGAGGTTCCTCGCCCCGGGCACCGCCAGCGTCCCGGCGTGACCCCCGGTCCGCCCCCGGCGCGGGGCGGACCACCAGCGGCCCCGGTCCGGGCAGCGCGCCGCCCCGCGTGGGCGGCGGGTGCCCGGCCGGGGCCCGGCGCCACAGCGGGCCGCACGGATCCTCCGTGCGGCCCGTCGGCGTACCCGGGCCCGGGACCGGCCCGCGCACGCCCCCGGCTTCTCCGGGGTACGCCCACGACCCGTGGGTCCAGAGGGATCCGGAAGGCCGCGATCGGTCGCGCGGGCCCTTCTTCGAGGGCGGACCCGCAGGGCCGGGCGCCCAGGTGGACCCGCGGGGGGTGCCGGCGCCCCGCGGCCGGGCGCCGGCACGGCCCCGCCGGTCCGCGCCCGGGCCGTGCCACCGGCCGGTCAGCGGCCCGGGACGGTGTACCAGGCGTCCAGGGCGAGGCCGGGCTCGCTGGTCTTCTGCCGCGCGACGCAGAGCCTCCGGTCCGGTCCGAGAGCCGCCAGCACCACCCGGCCGAAACCGTCCAGCGCCAGTGCCGGGTCGCTCAGGCCCGGGCTCCCGGTGGGCGTCCACCACACCCCGGCGCTCTCGTCCTGCGCCGGATAGGCGGCCACCGACAGCCGCCCGGCCGCCGGTTCGCGCTGGGCCAGCACCGTGCAGTCATGGCCGTCCACCGGCGCCTGGAGCACCGCCACCGGGCCGCTGCCCGCCTCCCCGCCCAGGGATATCGCCTCGGCGCCGTCCCCCGCCCGGTAGGCGAGGACCTCGCCGGTCGCGGCGTCCCGCCAGAAGTGGGTGAGGGTGTCGGCGGCCGTCTGGGCGCCCGCGCAGGAGCCCGGCTGCGGCTTCCACGGCAGGTCCTCGCCCCGCTTCAGCCCGCCGCCCGGCTCGTTCATGTACCAGCGCAGCGCGCCGCCGGTGGTCGGCGCGAGGAACTCGACCCGGCCCGCCGCGGTGGCGATCCCGGACAGCCCGTCGACGACGTCCTTGCCCTTGAAGTCGACCCAGCCGCTCCACTTGCCCTTGGCGTCCTGGCGCCGCGCGCTGATGCCGGTCCCGGCGTTCCTGACGAACACGTGCACCGCGCCGTCCCGCCCGACGACGGTGGAGACCAGGGTGACCCGGCCCGCCTTGCGCCGGTCCGTCGGGTGCGGAGTGCCCAGGGAGTGCCAGGCCGTGAGGGGTCTGCCGGTCTGGAACTGGGTGGCGTGCACCACCTCGACGTCCACCTGGTCGTCCGCGGCCGGCTTCCGGCGCAGCCCCATCAGGTGCACGTAGCCGTCCGCACCCTGGCCGACCGAGCAGGTGGTGAGGCCGGGCACGGCGAGCCGTACCGGCCCGGTCCAGTCCGGGCCGCCGGGGCGCTCCTCGGTCCAGCGCTCGACGGCGCCCTCGGTCGGGGCGTAGGCAGAGAGCCTGCCGTCCTTGCCGCGCAGCAACTGCAGGACCATGGTTCGCCGACAACCTTCCCTCACCCGACACCGGTAACACTATTTTGCCCGGCGTGGCGGCCCCGGTGACCCGGCCCCGGGTGACCCGGCCCCGGCGGTTTCCGGCGGCGGCCCGGCGGCGCCCGCTCCGGAGGCGCGGCCGGGCGTGCCAGGGTGGGGGCATGAAGGCACTCGTGGTGGTGGACGCGGCGAACGTGGTCGGTTCGGTGCCCGACGGCTGGTGGCGGGACCGGCACGGCGCCACCGAGCGGCTCCGGGACCACCTGGCCCGGTACGCCGCGGAGGGGCTCCCCGCGCCGGGCGGGCCGCCGGACCCGGCGGCGGGCGGGCCCCCGGAGGTGGTGCTGGTGGTGGAGGGGGCGGCCCGCGGCGTCACCTCGGTGCCGGGGGTGCGGGTGGTCCCGGCGGAGGGCAGCGGGGACGACCGGATCGTGGCGGAGGTGGCGGGCCGGCCGGCGGACCGGCCGTGCCTGGTGGTGACCGCGGACCGGGAGCTGCGGGCCCGGGTGGTGGCGCTGGGTGCCGAGGTGGCCGGGCCGCGCACGGTCCGGCCCTGAGGCGGCCGGGACGTCCGGCGGCGCCCCGGCCCGGCTAGTGGCTCACCGGCGGCCCGGGCGGCGCCGGCCGGTCGGTGGTGGCGCTCATCCGGCTGTGCTTCCGGCCGTACAGGTAGTAGACCACCACACCCACCGCCATCCAGACGGCGAACCGCACCCAGGTCTCCGAGGGGAGGTTGAGCATCAGCCAGGTGGAGGCGGCGACCGAGGCGATCGGCAGGACCGGCACCCATGGGGTGCGGAAGGCGCGGGGCAGGTCCGGCCGGGTGCGGCGGAGGATCATGACGCCGATCGCGACCACCACGAAGGCGAAGAGGGTGCCGATGTTCACCAGTTCGGCCAGTTCCGAGATGCTGGTGAAGCCGGCCACCACGGCGATGATCCCGCCCAGCAGGATGGTGGAGCGGTAGGGGGTGGCGAACCGCGGGTGCACCTTGGAGAAGAACCGCGGCAGCAGCCCGTCCCGGCTCATCGCGAAGAACACCCGGGTCTGGCCCAGCAGCAGGATCATGCACACCGTGGTGAGGCCGACTGCGGCGCCGAAGCTGATCAGGCCCGCGTACCAGGGGTGCCCGGTCGACTTGAAGGCGTCGGCGAGCGGGGCGTCCTCGGTGAGCCTGGTGTAGTTCTGCATCCCGGTGACCACGATGGACACCGCGACGTAGAGCGTGGTGCAGATGACGAGCGAGCCGATGATGCCGCGCGGCATGTCCCGCTGCGGGTTCCGGGTCTCCTCCGCCGCGGTGGCCACCACGTCGAAGCCGATGAACGCGAAGAACACGACCGCCGCCGCGGTGAAGATGCCCTGGACACCGAAGTTGGTGGGTTCGTAGCCGAAGATCACCTGGATCAGCGGCGCGTCCAGGCCGGACGCCGACTCCTGGCCCTTGGACTTGGGGATGAACGGGTCGAAGTTGTCCGCGTTGATGAAGAACGCCCCGGCGATGATGACGATCAGCACCACCGTCACCTTGATCGCCACGACCAGCGTGGTGATCCGGGCGGACAGCTTCATACCGAGCACCAGGATGGCGGTGAGCAGCAGCACCAGCAGGAAGGCGAGCAGGTCGAAGCCGACCCCGTCGGTCTTGTCCGGGCCCTGCAGCGCCTCCGGCAGCGACCAGCCGGCGTTGTCCAGCAGCGACCGCACGTACCCCGACCAGCCCACCGCCACCACCGCGGTCCCCAGGGCGAATTCCAGGATGAGGTCCCAGCCGATGATCCAGGCGGGCAGCTCACCGATCGAGGCGTAGGCGAAGGTGTAGGCGGAGCCCGCCACCGGCACCGTGGAGGCGAACTCGGCGTAGCACAGGGCGGCCAGCGCGCACACCACACCGGCCGTCACGAACGCCAGCGAGGTGGCGGGGCCGGCCTGGTTCTTGGCCACCGTGCCGGTGAGCACGAAGATCCCGGTGCCGATGATGACACCGACGCCGAAGACGGTGAGGTCCAGTGCGGACAGGGACCGGCTGAGCGCGTGATCCGGTTCCTCGGTGTCCTGGATGGACTGCTCGATCGACTTCGTCCGGAAGTGGTTCCCGGAGGTACGGACCCTCGGTTCTTGGCTGCTCACCGGTCTCCTCCACGCTTGACCCGTGCGCGCCATGCTTCTGCTATCCGGTCGGCGGGCAGGAAGGCGCACTCGGCCGGTTCCGCCGTTCATCCGAATGCGGGCGGCGGGAGGAGGAGGCGCTGGGCCGGCCGGGGTATCCCGGGCGGAGTCGGGGAGACGGTCCGCCGGGGGCACCCGGCCGGCCCGGGAGGTGCGTGGAACGCCGGGTCAGTCGCGGGCCGCCTCGGCCGGCGCCGCGGCGGCGGAGTCCCCGTAGCGCCCGTCGAGGCGCGCGACCAGGCCGGTGACCTGGCGGGCGATGTCCGGTGCGGTGAGACCGATCTCGGCCATCACCTCCTTGCGGGAGGCGTGGTCCAGGAAGCGCGGCGGGATGCCGAAGTCGCGCAGCGGTACGTCGACGCCGGCGTCGCGGAGCGCCTGGGCGACCGCGGAACCGACGCCGCCCACCCGGCTGTTGTCCTCCACGGTGACCACCACCCGGTGACCGGCGGCCAGACCGGGCAGCGCCTCGTCGACCGGCTTGACCCAGCGCGGGTCGACCACGGTGGTGGAGATGCCCTGCCGGTCCAGCAGTCCGGCGATCTCCAGGCACATCGGGGCCAGCGCGCCGACCGAGACCAGCAGCACGTCGGGGGCGGAGGTGCCCGCCTCGCGCAGCACGTCCATGCCGCCGGCCCGGCCCACCGCCTGGACGGCCGGGCCGACCGCGCCCTTGGAGTAGCGCACCACGGTCGGCGCGTCCCGGACCTGGACGGCCTCCCGCAACTGGGCGCGGACCTGGTCGGCGTCGCGCGGGGCGGCGATCCGCAGCCCGGGGACCACCTGGAGGATGGACATGTCCCACATGCCGTTGTGCGAGGCGCCGTCGGTGCCGGTGACGCCGGCCCGGTCCAGCACGAACGTCACTCCGCACCGGTGCAGCGCCACGTCCATGAGGACCTGGTCGAAGGCGCGGTTGAGGAAGGTGGCGTAGACGGCGACGACCGGGTGCAGACCGCCGGTCGCCAGGCCGGCCGCGGAGACCGCCGCGTGCTGTTCGGCGATGCCGACGTCGTAGACCCGGTCCGGGAACCGCTTGGCGAACTTGTCCAGCCCGACCGGCTGGAGCATCGCCGCGGTGATGGCGACGATGTCCTCGCGTTCCTCGCCGAGCCTGACCATCTCCTCGCCGAAGACCGAGGTCCAGTCGGCCCCGGAGGCGGCGATCGGCAGCCCGGTGTCGGGGTGGATCTTGCCGACGGCGTGGAAGCGGTCCGCCTCGTCGGCGAGCGCGGGCTGGTAGCCGCGGCCCTTCTCGGTCAGGCAGTGGACGATGACCGGGCCGTTGAACCGCTTGGCGCGCTGCAGCGCGGACTCCAGCGCCTCGATGTCGTGGCCGTCGATGGGCCCGACGTACTTCAGGCCCAGGTCCTCGAACATGCCCTGCGGGGCGATGAAGTCCTTCAGGCCCTTCTTGGCGCCGTGCAGCGTCTCGTACAGCGGCTTGCCCACCACCGGGGTCCGCTCCAGGATGTCCTTGCCGCGGGCGAGGAAGCGCTCGTAGCCGTCGGTGGTGCGGAGCGTGGCGAGGTGGTTGGCCAGGCCGCCGATGGTCGGCGCGTAGGAGCGCTCGTTGTCGTTGACCACGATGACCAGCGGGCGGTCCTTGGCGGCGGCGATGTTGTTCAGCGCCTCCCAGGCCATGCCGCCGGTGAGCGCGCCGTCCCCGATCACGGCGGCCACGTGGTGGTCGCGCCGGCCGAGCAGCTCGTTGGCCTTGGCGATGCCCTCCGCCCAGCCGAGCACGGTGGAGGCGTGGCTGTTCTCGATGACGTCGTGCTCGGACTCGGCGCGCGAGGGGTAGCCGGACAGTCCGCCCTTGCCCTTGAGCTTGGCGAAGTCCTGCCGCCCGGTGAGCAGCTTGTGCACGTAGGACTGGTGCCCGGTGTCGAACAGCACCTTGTCCTTGGGGCTGTGGAAGACCCGGTGCAGGGCGATGGTCAGCTCCACCACGCCGAGGTTCGGACCGAGGTGCCCACCGGTCTTGGAGACGGCCTCGACGAGGAAGGTACGGATCTCCGCCGCCAGCTGGTCCAGCTGTCCGGGGGTGAGCCGGTCGAGATCGCGCGGTCCCCTGATGCGGGTCAGCAGCACCCGTGCCTCCTTGCAGTCGAGTCGAGCTTTCCGGTCCGAAGAGTCTAATGTTCCGCCCGCATCGCGGGAGATCGGCCCGGTACCGGTGGGCCGGTCCGGCAGCGGCCCGCGATCGCGGGACCTGCGCGGGACCGGGGCGCGGAGAGGTACGTCACGGCGGCCCGGGGCCCGGTTCCGGGCCCGGGCACGCCGGTGCCCGGCACCGCCACACGGGTGGTGCCGGGCACCGGGGCCGGGCCGGAGGCCGGTCCGCCGTCAGCCGCGGCCGGCCGAGCGCTGGGTCCGCCGGGAGACCGAGTCGATCACCACCGCGGCCAGCAGCACGCCACCGGTGATCATGTTCTGGATGGAGGGGGAGATGCCCAGCAGCGCCATGCCGGAGGCGATCGAGCCGATCACCAGCATGCCGAGCAGCGCCGACCAGACGTTGCCGCGCCCGCCGAACAGGCTGGTCCCGCCGATGACCGCGGCCGCGATCGCCTCCATCAGCAGGGTGCCGGTGCCGGCGGTCTGGCTGGCGGAGGTGATGCGGGAGGCGATCACGAGGCCGCCCGCCGCGGCCATCAGGCCGGAGAGCGCGAAGACCGAGATGCGCACCAGGTCGACGTTGATGCCGGCCCGGCGGGCGGCCTCCACGTTGCCGCCGACGGCGAAGATGTTCCGGCCGTAGGAGGTCCGGCGCAGCACGAAGTCGAAGAAGATCAGCACGACCGCGAAGATCAGCACGGCGAGCGGCAGGCCCATGTACTCGTTGAGCTTCCACGCCGCGGCGAAGAGCAGGGCCGCCAGCGCGGCGGTCCGCAGGCAGATGTCGACCATCGGCCGGTGCGGGATGCCCGCGGCCTTGCGGCGCCGGGCGTCCAGGAGCTGGGAGCAGAGGAAGGCCGCGACCGCGAGGCCGGCCGCCCCGTAGGCGGCGGCGATCTGGGTGAAGTAGTGGTTCGCCAGGTGGGCGACGAGGCCGTCCTCGTCCAGGCCCAGGGTGCCGGTGGTGCCGAGCACCTGCTGCTTGAGGCCCTCCCAGGCGAGCAGGCCGGCCAGGGTGACGACGAACGCGGGCACGCCTATCTTCGCGAAGAAGAAGCCGTGCAGTGCGCCCAGGGCCGCGCCGGCGGCCAGCGCGATCAGCACCGCGTACCCCTCGGGCACGCCTTCCCGGACGCTGAGCACACCGACGATGGCGGCGGCCAGACCGCTCAGCGAGCCCACCGACAGGTCGATCTCACCGAGCAGCAGCACGAACACGATGCCGACCGCGATCAGACCGGTGCCGACGAGCAGGATGGACAGGTCCGAGAGGTTCTTCGGGGAGAGGAACGCGCTGTCCTTCCACTGGAAGATCGCCCAGATGATCGCCAGGCCGACGACGACCGGCAGCGAGCCGAGTTCACCGCTGCGGATCTTCCGGCCGAACTCCTGCAGATAGCCCTTGAGGCCCTCCTCGCGGACGAGGAGCCGGGGGTCCACCGCGGCGACGGCGCCGGGGGCGGGGGCCTGGGCGTCCGTCGGTGCGCCGCCGGAGCTGCCCTGCTTGTCGAGGTTGGTGGTCACTGGCCGGCCTCCGCGGGGTGGCTGTGGTCGCTGGTGTCGCCGTGGCCGCTGCCGTCCCGGCGCGCCTTGCGGCGGGTGACAGCGTTGTCCGTGGCGCCGGTGATGGCGGAGATGATCTCTTCCTGGGAGGTGCCGGCGACGTCGAAGACACCGTTGTTGCGGCCCAGCCGCAGCACCGCGACGGTGTCCGCGACCGCCTTGACGTCCGCCATGTTGTGGCTGATGAGGATGACCGCGAGGCCGCGCTCGCGGAGCCGCTCGACCAGGTCCAGGACCTGCGCGGTCTGCTCGACGCCGAGGGCGGCGGTCGGCTCGTCCAGGATCACCAGCTTGGGCTCGCCCAGCATGGAGCGGGCGATGGCCACCGTCTGGCGCTGGCCGCCGGAGAGCGCGGCGATCGGGATCCGGACGCTGGGGATGCGGATCGAGAGGGTGTCGAGCAGTTCGCGGGAGCGGCGCTCCATCTCGACCTCGTCGAGCACCCCGGCGCGGCTGATCTCCCGGCCGAGGAACAGGTTGCCGACCACGTCGATGTTGTCGCAGAGCGCGAGGTCCTGGTAGACGGTGGCGATGCCCAGCTCCTGGGCCTCGTGGGGGCGGTTGATCTGGACCGGCCGTCCGCACCACTCGATGACGCCGCCGTCGGCGGGGCCGGCTCCGGCGATGGTCTTGACGAGGGTGGACTTGCCGGCGCCGTTGTCGCCGACGAGGGCGACCACCTCTCCGGCGTGGACCTCCAGGTGGACGTCGGTGAGCGCCTGCACGGCGCCGAACCGCTTGGAGATCCCGTGCAACGCCAGTACGGGTTCGTTCGGCACGATGGCCATCTCCGATCTAGGGCAGGGGTGAGCCTGTGGTGCGCGGGGGAACGCCTCCCCCGCGCTGCTGTTCGAGGACGGGCCGCGGACGCGGGCCGGGTCCGGCACCGGGCGGGCGACGTCGCGCCCGGCGGGACGGGCCCGCCCCGGTGACCGGCCGGGCCACCGGACGGGCGGCACCGTCTTCCGGTCGGTGCTCGTCGTACGCCGCCCTCGCCGGGCGGCGTACGAGGATCACTTCAGACCGGCCTCCGCGCAGGCGGCCGCGTACTTGGCGGTGCAGATGTCGCTGACCTTCCACAGGCCGTCCTGGACGACCGTCTCCTTGACGTTCTCCTTGGTCAGCGCGACCGGAGTGATCAGGGTGGTCGGGATGCCCTTGGTGGTGGGGCTGTCCACGGTGTCGGAGGCGTCGACCTTCTCGCCGTGGCCGAGGGCGATGGCCATCTTGGCGGCGGCCTCCGCCTCGGGCTCGTACGGCTTGTAGACGCTCATGTACTGGTCGCCGCTGAGGACGCGCTGCACGCCCGCGAGTTCGGCGTCCTGGCCGGTGACCGGCGGCAGCGGGTCGAGGCCGCCGCTCTTGAGGGCGCTGATGGCACCGCCGGCCATGCCGTCGTTGGCCGCGTAGACGCCGACGATCTCGTCCTTGCCCAGCGAGGAGATGGCGCCGCTCATGCTCTCGTTGGCCTCGTCCGCCAACCAGCGGTCGATGTCGTAGCTCTTGCCGATCTCGACCTTGCCCTCCAGGACGGAGAGCGCGCCCCGCTTGAACATCGCGGCGTTGGGGTCGGCCTCCCAGCCGTTGAGCATGACGATCTTGCCCTGGCCGGCCCGGTCGCCGAGCGCCTTCAGCAGGGACCTGCCCTGCACCCGCCCGACCTCCTCGTTGTCGAACGAGGTGTAGCCGGAGACCGGTCCCTCGGCGAGGCGGTCGTAGGCCACGACCGGGATGCCCGCCTTGTCGGCGCGCTTCACGGAGCTGGCGATGGACTCGGAGTCCACCGCGTCCAGGATGATGACGTCGACCTTCTTGGTGATCATCGAGTCGACCTGCTGCTGCTGGGTGGCGGCGTCCGACTTGGCGTTGCCGTACCTGACCGTGCAGTCCGCGCAGAGCGCCTTGACGTGCTTGACGATCAAGGGCCGGTCGAAGTTCTCGTACCGCGTGGTCTGGTCCTCGGGCAGCAGCAGCCCGATGGTGAGCGGCCCGGTCTTCTTCTTCTCGGGTCTGCTGTCGCCGCCGGCTTCCTTCGCCTGCCCGCAGGCGGCGAGGGTCGCGGCCAGGGCGACCGCGGTGGTGGCCATGGCGACGCGACGCATCGTTGCGTTCATATGGGGGTGACCTCCCTGACGAGGCCGCGTCATTGCGGCCGAGGTGGCTGGAAGTCAACTCGGCCGTTAGCTTGACGTCAAGAAGTAAATCCTTAACGAGATGGCAACGGTGCCATTCGTAATCTGCCTGAACTCACTTGCACCCGCTCGAACAGGACCAGGCCCCGGCCGGGCGGCCGGGGCCTGGTCCGTTCGGGAGTCGGTCAGTTCAGCGACGCGGCTCCGGTGGGCACCGCGCCCGCCGGCGCGCCGAGGGCGCCCGCCGTGGCCGTGCCGTCCAGCAGCGTCGAGTCGCCCATCTCGCTCAGCACCAGGGCGAGCGCGCCCAGCACCTCCGCCCGGCCGCCGAGCGCCCCGGGCATCACCGACAGGCGGCGGGCGGCGCTGGGGATGGCGTACCGGGCCACCGACTCCCGGATCGGGTCGATCACCAGGTCGCCGGCCTCGGCCAGATGCCCGCCGAGCACCACCCGGCTGGGGTTGAGCAGGTTGCACAGGTTGGCCACCCCGCTGCCGATGTGCCGGCCCACGTCGGCGACCACCCGGCGGCAGCCCGGGTCCCCCTCGCGGGCCAGCTGCACCATGCGCTCCACCGTCAGGTCCGCGCCGTGGCTGGAGTGGAGCAGCGGCAGCACGTACCGGGCGGCGGTGAAGGTCTCCAGGCAGCCGCGGTTGCCGCAGCGGCACACCGGGCCCGACTCGTCCAGCGTGATGTGCCCGATCTCGCCCGCGGTGCCGCCCGGCCCGCGGTAGATCTGCCCGCTGATCACCAGTCCGGCGCCGACGCCGCTGGCGACCTTGATGTACGCCAGGTCCGCGACGCCCCGGCCGGCGCCCCACACCAGCTCGCCCAGCGCACCGAGGTTGGCGTCGTTGTCCACGTGCACCGGTACGCCCAGCCGGGCGGCCAGGTCGTCCCGCGGGTTGGTGCCCGCCCAGCCCGGCAGGATCGCGGTCGAGCCGAGCGCCCCGGTCTCCACGTCGATCGGCCCGGGGACGCCCAGTCCGACCCCGATCACCTTCCCCGGGCTGATGCCGGTGGCCTCGATCAGACTGCCGACCAGGTACTCCGCCCGGTCCATGCCCTGGGCCGCGGAGGCGTCCACGTCCAGCGGCTCGGACTCCTCGGCGAGCACCTGGTGGGCCAGGTTGCCGATCGCCACCCGCAGGTGGGTGTGGCCGAAGTCCACGCCCACCACGATGCCGGCGTCGCCGCTCAGCGAGACGCTGCGGGCCCGGCGGCCGCCCGCCGAGGTGGGGGTGACCTCCACCGTCCCGCCGTCCTTGAGTTCCCGGACGATGTTGGAGACCGTGGCGGCGGACAGCCCGGTGCTCCGGGCGATCTCCGCCTGGGTCAGCGATCCCGCCATACGCACCGCGCGCACGACCCGTTCCAGGTTGGCCCGGTGCAGCGACGACTGCGATCCCGGAGTCTCCACGCCCATCCACTCCCACCTCGGTGAACGGCACGACGACCGCCCGCCGCCGGGCCACGACGATGGGGCCCGGCACTGTCTCCAACATGTGAACTCTAAGTCGAGCCGCCTGGATTGCCCCCCGTCAAGCCCTTGAGCGGGCGGTCCCGCCCACAGGCCGCTGATCACCGCACGTGAGATACGACACAGCGGCGGCGCCGGCCCTGGGAGGACCGGCGCCACCGCCGTGATTCCGCGTTCAGGTGTTCGCGCCGTCGCGCGCCCTGCCGCCCGCCGGCTACTTCACCGCGCCGGCGGTCAGCCCGGCCTGCACCTGGCGCTGGAAGATGATGTAGACGGCGAGGACCGGCAGCATCGCGAGCACCAGGCCGGCGAAGAGCGCCGACCAGTCCGACCGGTACTGCTGGCTGGTGGTGAGCTGCACCAGGCCCTGGGTGAGCAGGCGCTTGTCCTCGTCGGTGTTGAGCACCGCGGGCAGCATGTACTGGTTCCACTGCCCGAGGAAGTTGAAGATGCCGACGCTGATCAGCCCGGGCTTGGCCATCGGCAGCATGACCTGGAAGAACGTCCGGGTGTGCGAGGCGCCGTCCAGCATCGCCGCCTCCGCCACCGAGGTGGGCAGGGTCTTGAAGAAGGAGGTGAGGAAGAAGACGGTGAACGGCAGCGAGTAGGCGATGTAGACGAGGATCAGGCCGTGGAAGGTGTTGAGCAGGCTCATGTTCTTCATCACGAAGAAGAGCGGCACCAGCGCCAGGATGATCGGGAAGCTCATCCCGCCTACGAAGCCGAAGTAGACGAACCGCCTGCCCGGGAATTCGAAGCGGGCCAGCACGTACGCCGTCATGGCCCCCAGCAGCATCGTGCCGAACAGCGAGCAGCCGACCACCAGCACGGTGTTGAGGAAGAAGTCGCCGATGTTCGACTCGCTCCAGGCCCGTGACCAGTTGTCGAAGTGCAGGGTCTCGGGCAGCCCCCAGGGCGAGGTGAAGATCTCCTTGTCGGTCTTGAGCGAGCTCATCACCGCCCAGAGCAGCGGCAGGGTGACGAGCAGGCCCCAGATGACCAGCACCCCGTGCGAGAAGACGTTGAGCACCTGGCCCTCGCTGCCCATCCGGCCCTTCGGGGCGGGCGGTGGCGGGGCGGCCGGCGCGTCGTCCTTCCGGGGTACGGTCCCGACCTCGGAGGGCTCTGCTTGCGCGGTCACTGTGCTACCCCCAGATCTGCGGTGGTGCGGCGGTTCACGGGTGTCCTCGTCATCAGTACTCCAGGCGTTCGCGCCGGCCGAGCCGGGAGACGACGACCGCGAAGATCAACGTGACGACGAGCATCGCCACGCCGAGCGCGGTGGCGCGCCCGGCCTGCCCGTCCCGGAACGTCTTGGTGTAGACGTAGTAGCCGAGGACCTGGGTGGAGTCGGCGGGTCCGCCGGGGCCCACGGTCATGATCTGGACCACCGCGAAGGCGTCCAGCGCGATGATCCCCATGTAGATCCAGCCGGTCTGCACCGTGTCCCACAGCAGCGGCAGGGTGACCCGGAAGAAGGTGGTGAACCGGTTGGCGCCGTCCAGCAGGGCCGCTTCGTAGAAGTCCCGGGGGATGGAGCTCATGGCCGCGGAGAAGAGGACGACGTAGAAGCCGACGTTGCTCCAGACCATGACCGCCATCAGGCACCACAGCGCCAGGTCGGGGTCGCCCAGCCACAGCTGCTTCCAGGAGTCCAGGCCGACCGCGTCCAGGGCCGCGTTGAGTGCCCCCGTCCGCGGGTTGTACGTGAACTGGAACAGCAGGGCGACGATGGCGATCGAGAGCACCTGCGGGAAGAAGTAAATGATCTTGTAGAGGCCGGAGCCCTGGACCCCGGCGACCGCCGCGTTCTTCCTCCGGCGGCCGCCGACGTTCAGCATGAAGGCGAAGAAGAGGCCGAGGCCGAGCGTCACCAGCGGCAGGATCAGCAGCAACAGGATGTTGTGTCCGAGCGCCTTCCAGAAGACGTCGTCATGGAGCATCCAGTCGTAGTTGTCGAACCCGACCATCTTGAAGTCGGAGCTCAGACCGGTCCAGTCCGTGAACGAATAGTAGATGGCCTGGATGAAGGGTGAGATCACGAACAGCGCGTAGATCACCAGGGGTACCGAGAGGAACCCCACCACGAACCCGTACTTCCGGTACCAGCCGAGGAGGGCCCCCGGGGCGCCGGAGGCGGTGGCCGGTCGGCTCCGCTTCCCCGGTCCCGCCTCGCTCACCTTCTTGACCTGCTGCATTCCCTACCGACCTCGTTCTTCCCCGGCGGATGGAGCCGCTGGTGACGCACCGGCTGTGATCAGGCGTGCTGGTACTTGGTGACGGAGTCGTCCTTGGCGGTGTCGTCGGCGTACTTCTGGATCTTCTTGATCGCCTCCGCCGGGGTCATCCGGCCGGCCATCATCTCGCCGAGGGCCCCGATGCCGATCTGCTGCTTGTTCAGCCCGACGTACCAGTCCTGGATCCGGGGGTTGAGCACGTTGTCGCCGGCCCTGGTCAGCAGTTCCTGTGCGGAGCTGAGGCCGGGCGGCAGCTCCAGGCCCTCGGTGCCGCCGTTCAGCGAGGTGAGCGAGGAGACCTGCCGGATGAAGTTCTGGCTGGACTTCTTGCCCAGCATGATCCGGAGCAGCTCCATGCCGCCCTCCGGGTTCCGGGCGTTCCGGGGCACGATGAACGGCTCGCCGCCGGAGGCCCAGATGGTGCCGAAGGGCATCTTGTCGCCCTTGTCCAGGCTGGGCGGGGCGCCCACCGCCATCCGGAAGTCGCCGGGCGTGGTCTTCTTCGCCTCGTTCTCCACCCAGGAGCCGTTCGGGATGAACAGGGTCTTGCCCTGCGTCCAGTCGGTCTGCGCCTCGGTGTGGCTCTGACTGGGCGTTCCCTCCAGGATGTAGCCCTTGCGGAACAGCTCGTAGTAGGCCTCGAAGGCGGCCTTGACGGCGGGGTGCTTCCAGGCGTTCGGCTCCAGGTTGTCGATGGAGTCCAGGACCTCGCGGCCGCCGATCTTGCCGATGAAGGGGTACAGGCTGAACGGCAGGTAGTACGGGAACTTGCCCGGGTAGGTCCAGCCGGCGATGTCCTTCTTCTTCGCCGCCGCACACAGCTTGAGCATGTCGTCCCAGGTCTCCGGGTACTCCCAGTCGTTCTTCTCCAGGGCGGTGCGGGAGTACCAGATGCCGTAGACGGTGTAGGCGTAGTAGAGGATCCAGACCGGCTTGCCGTTGAACTGGCCCATCTCGACGACGCCCGGACGCAGCGTGTCGCGGACCTTCTTGCTCGGGTCGTCGATGGACGGCGCGTCCAGCAGCGGGGTCAGGTCGGTGAGCTGCTCCTTGCTCACCAGGGTGCCGAAGTCCATCTGTTCGGCGCCGGAGTTGTCGATGAGGTCCGGCGGGGTACCGCCGTTGAAGCGAGGCTGCAGGGTGGTCTGGATCTTCTGGGTGGCCGAGTGCTTGATCTTGCCCTTGGTCTCCGGATACCGCTTCTCGAACTCCTTTTCGGCATCCTTGGCGTACTGCTGTCCGAAGCCACCGTCGAAGATGACGACGTCGAGTCCGGCGCTCTCGTTGACGGCGAGCGGGTTCTTCTCGCTCTTGGTGCCCTTGTCGACCTTGTCGCCGCCGCTGTCGCCGCCACTGGCGCACGCGGAGAGCATGCTGATGGAAGGCACGGTGATCAGACCGAGTGCCGCGGACCGCTTCATCAGGTCGCGACGGCCGAAATCTGAGGTGGATCCCATGCTCAAGTCCTCGCCTTCGTCAGGACTCAGGCGGTGACCGGCCTCCCGTACGAGCTCGCCTCCGGCGACGGGTCCGACACCGCGGTCAATGTGGAGCCTTGAACCTTGAAGCTGAGTGGTGCTGCTGGGTGTGGCGCCGGGGGCGATGCGCTGTGGACGACGCCGGTCCCTACCGACGCCGCGGCCCCCGTGGCCGACCGCCGATTCGCACGGCCGCTCGGACGCCGACAGGTATAGTCCACTTCTCCGGGGCTGGGCAAGATCGATAGCATTTTTGGTCGGGGTCTTTCCCGAGTTGAGACCTGTTCGACATACCGTAGGGGACGAATGCCCGTACGGCGCGTTGCCGTGCGAGCGCGGACTCGAGAGGCGGCTCCCATTGCTCCGGACGAAGCTCCCCGTTGCCACCACCCTCGCCGTGGTCGCGACCCTCGGACTGACCGCGGGCTGCGGCTCCGACGGCGGCGGCGGGTCGGCCGAGGGCGACAGCAAAGGCGGTGCGGCGGTCGGCAGGGCGCTGGCCAAGCTGCCGATGAAGCCGTCCGAGAAGCCCACCCCCGAACCGACCGACGAACCCACCGACGAGCCGACCGGCGCCCCCACCGGCAACCCCCTGGTGAGCGAGGACGTCAAGATGGGGAACTGCGGCTGGGATTCGTCGAACATGCCGTACGCCGAGGTCAAGATCAGCAACTCCTCGTCGACCAAGCAGGACTACACGATCTTCGTGGGCTTCGTCGACAAGGACGACGAGGTGGTGACCACCGGCATGTCCTCCGACGCCTCGGTGGCCGGCAACGGCTCCAAGACCGTCACCGTCAAGGGCCTGGAGGCGGATGCGGCCAAGAAGGCGAAGACCTGCAAGATCACGCTGGCCACCAAGACGGACGCGCTGGACTGAGCACGCTTCCGGCCGGTCGCCCCGGAGGGGGCCGCGCGTCCCGTCCGGGCGCGCGGCCCCCTCCGCCGTCCGGGTGACCCCGCGCGCATCCCGCCCCGGCGGCGCGCGTCCGGCCCGCCGCGCCGCGGGCCGGACGGGTGGCGCTCCGCCGCCCGGGCCCGCCCGGCGGACCGCCACCCGTCGCCCGCACCCTTGACACCACCCGCCCGTTGTCCGGTACTTGTCTCTGCGTCACTCAACTGACAACGTTGTCACACCTCTTGTGAGGCCCGATGCGACAGAGACGACGACGGCCGCGGTACCGCGCCGGCCGTCCGGCCGCCCTGCTGGCAGCCGTCCTGCTGATGGCGACGACCGAGGGGGCGACGGCCGCGGCCGCCCCTCGCGCGCCGCACGCCCCAGCCCCCGCAACCGCGTTCGACTCCTCGTTCGAGACCGACGACCCGCAGCCCGACTGGCGCGACACGGTGGAGACCGCACCGGACGGCCGGAAGCGGGCCGCGGGCGTCGACGGCGCCTACGCCACGGGAATCCCCGGCAATGTGACGGACAAGGTCACCGCGGTGCGGGCCAGCGGCGAGCACAGCAGCGCGGGCGAGGTGAAGGAGAACCTGGTCGACGGTGAGACCACCAGCAAATGGCTGGTCTTCGACACCACCGCCTGGCTGGAGTTCGAACTCTCCGAGCCGGTCGACGTGGTCCGCTACGCACTCACCTCGGCCAACGACGCGGCCGGGCGGGACCCGCGCGACTGGACCCTCCAGGGCTCGGCCGACGGCTCCGGCTGGAAGACCCTGGACACCCGCCGGGACCAGGTCTTCGAGCGGCGCCAGCAGACCCGGGAGTTCGCGTTCGACAACACCACCCGGTACCGCCACTTCCGGCTGGAGATCACCCGGAACGCCGGCGAGGGGCTGACCCAGCTGGCCGAGGTGCAGCTGGGCGGCAGCGACACCACCCCGCCCGCCCCCTCCGACATGCAGAGCCGGGTCGACAAGGGCCCGGCCGGCTCCCCCACCGCCAAGGCGCACGCCGGCTTCACCGGCACCCGGGCCCTGCGCTACGCCGGCACCCACCGGCCGGACGGCCGGGCGTACTCGTACAACAAGGTCTTCGACACCGATGTCGCGGTGCGCCCCGGCACCCGGTTGTCCTACCGCGTCTTCCCCGCCATGCCGGAGACCGACCTGAACTACCCGGCCACCCATGTCTCGGTCGACCTGGCCTTCACCGACGGCACCTATCTGAGTGACCTGGGCGCGGTCGACCAGCACGGCGCGGAGCTCTCGCCGCGCGGCCAGGCCGCCTCCAAGACCCTCTACGTCAACCAGTGGAACCACAAGGAGTCGCGGATCGGCGCGGTCGCCGCCGGGAAGACCGTGGACCGGATCCTGGTGGCCTACGACTCCCCCGGCGGCCCGGCGGCGTTCCGCGGCTGGGTCGACGACATCTCCCTCGCCCCGGCGGAGCCCCGGCCCCGGCCGGCCCACCTGGCCGACCACGTCATCACCACCCGCGGCACCAACTCCAGCGGCAGCTACTCGCGCGGCAACACCTTCCCCGCCACGGCCGTGCCAGGCGGCTTCAACTTCTGGACGCCGGTGACCAACGCCGGTTCCACCGACTGGCTGTACCAGTACGCCCGGGCGAACAACGCCGACAACCTCCCCACCCTCCAGGCGTTCAGCGCCAGCCACGAACCCAGCCCCTGGATGGGCGACCGGCAGACCTTCCAGGTGATGCCGCAGGCGGCCGCCGGTCCGCCGGACGCCGACCGCACCGCACGCGCCCTGGCCTTCCGGCACGAGAACGAGACGGCCCGGCCGCACCACTACGGCGTGCGGTTCGAGAACGGGCTGCGCGCCGACATCGCGCCCACCGACCACGCCGCGATCATGCGGTTCACCTATCCGGGTGATGACGCGACCGTCGTCTTCGACAACGTGAACAACTCCGGCGGGCTGACCCTGGACCCCGAGCACGGCGTGGTCACCGGCTTCTCGGACGTCCGGAGCGGCCTGTCCACCGGCGCCTCCCGGATGTTCGTGTACGGCGTCTTCGACGCCCCGGTCACCGCGTCCGGCCGTCTCCCCGGCGGCGGCGGCAAGGACGTCACCGGCTACTTCCGCTTCCGGCCGGGGGCGGACCGCACCGTCACCCTGCGCATCGCCACCTCGCTGATCAGCGTGGAGCAGGCGAAGGCCAACCTGGCGCAGGAGATCGGGGCGTCGGACTCCTTCACACAGGTGCGGGACCGGGCGCGGCGGGCCTGGGACGACATCCTGGGCCGGGTGGAGGTGGAGGGCGCCGACCCCGATCAGCTCACCACCCTCTACTCCAGCCTGTACCGGCTCTACCTCTATCCCAACTCCGCCTACGAGAACACCGGCACCGCCGACGAGCCCAGGTACCGCTACGCCAGCCCGTTCTCCCCGCCGGCCGGCGAGAACACCCCGACCCGCACCGGGGCGAAGATCGTGGACGGCAAGGTCCACGTCAACAACGGCTTCTGGGACACCTACCGGACCGCCTGGCCCGCCTACTCGCTCCTCACCCCCAAGCGCGCGGGCGAGTTGGTCGACGGGTTCGTGCAGCAGTACAAGGACGGCGGCTGGATCTCCCGCTGGTCCTCCCCCGGTTACGCCGATCTGATGACCGGCACCAGCTCCGACGTGGCCTTCGCCGATGCCTACCGCAAGGGCGTCGACTTCGACGCCGAGGCCGCCTACGAGGCCGCCGTGAAGAACGCGACCGTGGTGCCCCCGAAGGCCGGGGTGGGGCGCAAGGGCATGGACCGCTCGGTCTTCCTGGGCTACACCCCGACCACCACCCACGAGGGCATGTCCTGGGCGCTGGAGGGCTACCTCAACGACGCCGGGATCGCCCACATGGCGCAGGCGCTGTACGCGAAGACGAAGAAGCCCCGGTACCGGGAGGAGGCGGAGTACTTCCGCAACCGGGCCCGCAACTACGTCCAGCACTTCGACGCCGGGGCGGGCTTCTTCCAGGGCAGGGACGAGGACGGCCGCTGGCGGCTCCCGGCCGGGGAGTACGACCCGCGCGTCTGGGGCCACGACTACACCGAGACCAACGGCTGGGGCTACGCCTTCACCGCCCCGCAGGACAGCCGGGGCCTGGCCAACCTCTACGGCGGCCGGGAGGGCCTGGCGCGGAAACTGGACCGCTACTTCACCACCCCGGAGACCGCGAACCCTGACTTCGCCGGCTCCTACGGCGGCGTGATCCACGAGATGACCGAGGCCCGGGACGTGCGGATGGGCATGTACGGGCACAGCAACCAGGTCGCCCACCACGCCGTCTACATGTACGACGCGGCCGGCCGGCCGTGGCAGACGCAGGCCAAGGTCCGCGAGGTGCTCCGGCGGCTGTACACCGGCAGCGAGATCGGCCAGGGCTACCACGGGGACGAGGACAACGGCGAGCAGTCCGCCTGGTACCTCTTCAGCGCCCTGGGCTTCTACCCGCTGGTGATGGGCTCACCCGAGTACGCCGTCGGGTCGCCGCTGTTCACCAAGGCCACCGTGCACCTGGAGAACGGCCGGGACCTGGTGATCAAGGCGCCCCGCAACAGCGCCCGCAACGTCTACGTCCAGTCCCTGAAGGTCGACGGCAAGCCGTGGAAGTCGACCGCGCTGCCGCACGACCTGCTGGCGCGCGGGGCCACCCTGGAGTTCGTGATGGGTGACCGGCCGTCGTCCTGGGGCACCGGGAAGGACGCCGGGCCGACCTCGCTCACCACGGACGACGAGGTGCCCGCGCCGCGCGGCGACCTGCTGTCGGGCGACGGCCCGCTGTTCGACGACACCTCCGCCACCGACGCGCCGGTGGCCGCCACCGAGCTGCCGGTGCCGTCCGCGCGCCGTGCGGTCCAGTACACCCTCACCTCGGCCGACCGGGCCCGGGCGCCCGAGGGCTGGGTGCTCCAGGGCTCGGCCGACGGCCGGCGGTGGCGGGAGCTGGACCGGCGTTCGGGGGAGTCCTTCGCCTGGGACCGGCAGACCCGGGTGTTCTCCATCGCCAGACCGGCGACGTACCGCCACTACCGGCTGGTGCCGACCGGCGCGTCCCGGCTGGCCGAAATCGAACTACTGGGCGCTCCGGGGCTGGTGAAACGACCTCAAACCCATTGACAGGTAAAGATCGCGTGAAAGGATCAAGAAGGTATGGAGATGTGTCCGGTAACGCCCGGGCACATCTCCGCTGTCCCACATCATCTGCACCCTGGAGAACTACGTGGCACGACTCACTGGCCGCCGCCGCGGCACCACCGTGGCCCGGCTGACGACCGCGGCGATAGCCGCCGCACTGGTCGGCACCTCCGCCGGGGCCGCCGTGGCCGACAGCCCGGCCCCCGCCCCGGCTCCCCTGAAGAGTCTTGCGAAGGCCGGCGCCGAACTCGGCACCGCGGCCCCGGCCGCCCCGAAGGTGGCGACCGTCGCGGCCCCGGTCCTGCCGCTGGCCGCCGCCACCCGCACCGGCGACCTGTACATGTACGGGCCCAACGGGCGCGGCGGGCTCGACGCCCGCGAGCACGTCACGGACGGCTGGGAGAAGTTCAACGCCTCCGTCCAGGTCCTCAACGGCGAGACCTACGGTCTGTACGCCCGAAGCCTGGACGGCACGCTGACCTACAGCACCGAGAACACCAAGCGGATCGGCAGCGGCTGGAACCAGTACGACCTGCTGCGCTCCCCCGGCAACCTCGGCGGGGCCAAGCAGGCCGACCTGATCGCCCGTGACGGTTCCGGCACGCTGTGGCTCTACCTGGCCAAGGCCGACGGCACCCTGACCGGCAAGAAGAAGATCGGCCCCGGCTGGGGCCAGTACACCCAGCTCGCCGGCCAGGGCGACCTGACCGGTGACGGCAAGGCCGACCTGGTGGCCGCCGACCGTTCCGGCGTGCTGTGGCTCTACAAGGGCACCGGCGACTACACCAAGCCGTTCGCCGGCCGCACCAAGGTCGGCACCGGCTGGGGTCAGTTCAACCACCTGGTCTCCACCGGCGACGTCGACCTCGACGGCCGCAGCGACCTGATCGCCCGCGACAAGGCCGGCGCGCTGTGGCTGTACGCCGGCACCGGCAAGGCGACCGCGCCGTACCGGGCCAAGAAGAAGATCGGCAACTCCGGCTGGAACCAGTACGTCCAGCTCTTCTGAGCCGTGACGGCCGCCCGGTTCCGGGCGGCCGCCCCGCTCCACCGGGCCGCCTGACGGCCGGGGCGGGCCGGGCACAGCGCTGATCCGTGCGGGCCGCACTCCCCGAGGGGTGCGGCCCGCACCCGCTCTCCCCCACCCTCGGCCCCGCTCCGGCGGCGGTCGGGCCGGCCGTGACCGGACCGCGCCCGGGCGAGCCGCCGGGGTCTGGCTCGGTCAGCAGCGGCCCGGGCTCGCCGGAGGGGCCGTTCGGCTGTTGTCCGCGGCGACGGCACCGTCGCGTGCGGAGCCGAACGGGAACGGAAAGGGCCGCACCCCCGGGGAGGGAGTGCGGCCCTTTCTCTCGGCCGGTTCACGGCCTCACGGCGTCGCCGTGCCGGTTCACTTGCGGATCAGCGAGCGCAGCACGTACTGCATGATGCCGCCGTTGCGGTAGTAGTCCGCCTCACCGGGGGTGTCGATGCGGACGACCGCGTCGAACTCCACACCGGTGTCGGTGGTCACCTTCACGGTGCGCGGGGTGGTGCCCTCGTTGAGCTCGGTCACGCCGGCGATGGAGAAGGTCTCCTCACCGGTCAGGCCCAGCGACTCGGCCGTGGCGCCCTCCGGGAACTGGAGCGGCAGCACGCCCATGCCGATCAGGTTCGAGCGGTGGATGCGCTCGTACGACTCGGCGACGACGGCCTTGACGCCGAGCAGCGCGGTGCCCTTGGCCGCCCAGTCGCGGGAGGAGCCGGAACCGTACTCCTTGCCCGCGAGCACGACCAGCGGGATGCCCTGCTCGATGTAGTTGCGCGAGGCGTCGTAGATGAAGGAGACGGGGGCGTCGTCCTTGGTGAAGTCGCGGGTGAAGCCGCCCTCGGTGCCCGGCGCGATCTGGTTGCGCAGGCGGATGTTGGCGAAGGTACCGCGGATCATGACCTCGTGGTTGCCCCGGCGGGAGCCGTAGCTGTTGAAGTCGCGGCGCTCCACACCGTGCTCGGTGAGGTACTTGCCGGCCGGGGTGTCGGCCTTGATCGCACCGGCCGGGGAGATGTGGTCGGTGGTGACCGAGTCGCCCAGCTTGGCCAGGACGCGGGCGCCGGTGATGTCGCCGACCGGCTCCGGGTCCATGGCCATGCCCTCGAAGTACGGGGGCTTGCGGACGTAGGTGGACTGCGGGTCCCATTCGAAGGTGTTGCCGGTCGGGATGGGCAGCGCCTGCCACTGCGCGTCACCCGCGAACACGTCCTGGTAGGAGGTGGAGAACATGTCCTGGCCGATCGCGGAGGCCACGACCTCCTCGACCTCGGCCTCGGAGGGCCAGATGTCCTTGAGGAACACCGGGTTGCCGTCGGTGTCGGTACCGAGGGCGTCCTGGGTGATGTCCACCTTCATGGAGCCGGCGATGGCGTACGCGACGACCAGCGGCGGGGACGCCAGGTAGTTCATCTTGACGTCGGGGTTGATCCGGCCCTCGAAGTTGCGGTTGCCGGAGAGCACCGAGGTGACGGCCAGGTCGTGGTCGTTGACGGCCTTGGAGACCTCCTCCGGCAGCGGGCCGGAGTTGCCGATGCAGGTGGTGCAGCCGTAACCGACGAGGTTGAAGCCCATCTTGTCGAGGTACGGGGTGAGGCCGGCCCGGTCGTAGTAGTCCATGACGACCTTGGAACCGGGGGCGAGGGTGGTCTTGACCCACGGCTTGCGGGACAGGCCCTTCTCGACCGCCTTCTTGGCCACCAGGGCGGCGGCGACCATGACGTAGGGGTTCGAGGTGTTGGTGCAGGAGGTGATCGCGGCGACGGTGACGGCGCCGTGGTCGATCTCGTACGTCGAACCGTCGGGGGCGGTGACGGTGGTCGGGCGGGACGGCACGCCGTTGGCGGCGGCCGGTGAGTCGGAGGCCGGGAAGGACTCCTCGCCCGCCTCGTCGGCGTCGGCGACGTAGTTGAGGACGTCACGCTCGAACTGCGAGGCGGCCTGGGCGAGGATGATGCGGTCCTGCGGGCGCTTCGGGCCGGCGATCGAGGGGACCACGGTGGAGAGGTCGAGCTCCAGCTTCTCGGAGAAGTCGGGCTCGGCCGCCGGGTCCAGCCACAGGCCCTGCTCCTTGGCGTACGCCTCGACCAGGGCGACCTGCTGCTCGCTGCGGCCGGTCAGACGCAGGTAGTTCAGGGTCTCGCCGTCGATCGGGAAAATCGCGGCGGTGGAGCCGAACTCCGGCGACATGTTGCCGATGGTGGCGCGGTTCGCCAGCGAGGTGGCGGCGACGCCCTCGCCGTAGAACTCGACGAACTTGCCCACCACTCCGTGCTTGCGGAGCATCTCGGTGATGGTGAGCACCAGGTCGGTGGCGGTGGTGCCGGTGGGCAGCTCACCGGTGAGCTTGAAGCCCACGACACGCGGGATGAGCATGGAGACCGGCTGGCCGAGCATCGCGGCCTCGGCCTCGATGCCGCCGACGCCCCAGCCCAGCACACCGAGGCCGTTGACCATGGTGGTGTGCGAGTCGGTGCCGACCAGGGTGTCGGGGTACGCCTGACCGCCCCGGACCATGACGGTGCGGGCCAGGTGCTCGATGTTCACCTGGTGGACGATGCCGGTGCCGGGCGGTACCACCTTGAACTCGTCGAAGGCGGTCTGGCCCCAGCGCAGGAACTGGTAGCGCTCCTTGTTGCGGCCGTACTCCAGCTCCACATTCTGGACGAAGGAGTCCGGGGTGCCGAACTTGTCGGCGATGACCGAGTGGTCGATGACCAGCTCGGCGGGGGCCAGCGGGTTGATCTTGGCGGGGTCGCCGCCGAGCTCCTTGACGGCCTCGCGCATGGTGGCGAGGTCCACGACACACGGCACACCGGTGAAGTCCTGCATGATCACGCGGGCCGGCGTGAACTGGATCTCCTGGCTCGGCTGGGCCTGCGAGTCCCAGCTGCCGAGCGCGCGGATGTGGTCGGCGGTGATGTTCGCGCCGTCCTCGGTGCGGAGCAGGTTCTCCAGCAGCACCTTCAGGCTGTACGGCAGACGGGCGGAGCCCTCCACCTTGTCCAGCCGGAAGATCTCGTACGACTCGTCGCCCACCTGCAGCGTGCTGCGGGCGTCGAAGCTGTTCGCCGACACGACAGTCTCCTTCTTGCGTGATCTCGCGTACCACCGCAATCCTGCCGTCGCAGGTCCGTGCCCATCCGCTAAGGTATGCCTAAGTTAGGTAAGCCTTAACCGGAGGGCCGCGGTACGCCTCTCGGTAGATATCTCGATGTCGAGATAACTTTAGTACATCGCCGCGCGCTGGTCATGCGCTGCCCGCCGCACCGGCGGTCATGGCGTGTCTCACACCCGCACGCCGGAACCGGTACACCGGCCCGCCCGCACGGTCGCCCCGGCCCACCGCCGCGGCGCCACGTTCCCGGCCGAGTCCCCCGTCACGGGATGGCCGAAGCCGGACGTGACCGGCGCACCGGTACCGCCGGACGCACCCGCTCCGGGTACCCGCGGACCGCGGTCCCGCCGCCCGGCCGGCCCGCCGATCCGGCCCGCGGCACGCTCGCCCGCCCCCGTGGCGGGCACCAGAGCGTCCGGGACCCGCGGTCCGGCCACCGGACCCGCCGTCGCGGCGGTCGCGGCGCGGACCGCCGGGACTTCCGGATCCCCACGGACACCGGCTCCACCAGTCGGTTCACGGCCAACCCGGCCGTGGCGCGAATGGCGCGGTTGGGCCGCCGGCCCGCCCGGACGGCGGCACACACCCGGGGTGAGGACCGCGGACCCTGCCCTACCCTGACCGGATGGGGAGAGCCACAGGTGAGCGGATGGGGGTCGTCACCGCACTGGTGCGGTCCGCGTTCCTGGTGAATGCCGTGTACACCGAGGTGGGGCGGGAGTACGGGCTGACTCCGCAGCAGGGGCAGCTGCTCTGCGTGCTGATGGCCCGGCCGTACGGGATGGGGCGGCTGGGCTCGGTGCTGGGACTGGCCAAGTCGAGCCTCACCGGCCTGGTGGACCGGACCGCCCAGCGCGGCCTGGTACGGCGCGAGCCTGACCCACGGGACCGGCGCGCGGCCCGGGTGGCGCTCACCGCCGAGGGCGCCGGACTCGCGGAGGCGTTCTACGCCGAGACCCGCCGGCGGATGGAGGCCCTGCCCGCCGGGCTCGACGAGGCCGACCGCGACCGGCTCGCGGACCTGCTGGGCCGGATGGTGTGGGACAACCAGGTGCCGCCGGTCTTCCTGGAAGCGAACGAGGCACCCGCCCTCGGCCCCGGAGACCGCTGAGCCCGGCGGATCACACCGATGGCCCCGTCGGCCGGCGTCGTTCCCGGCCGGGTGAAACGGGAGCGCGCCCGACGCGCCGCGCCCCGACGCGACCGGCCGCCGTTCCGCCGCGGACCGCGAGCCGGACGCCGGGGACGGGGGATGTTCCCCGCCGCGGAGACGGCCCGTCCCCGACGGCCGGTCCCCATCCGTCAGCCGGAATCGACGTGGTGCCGGCGAGCCGTTCTCAGAAGGCCGCGGCGGACCCCGGGAAATCCGTCGGGCCCGTCAGCGGAGCGGCGGCGGGCGGAGCGGGCTGGCAGGTGAAACCCAGGCGCCGCATGGCGCGCGTGACCTCACCGGCGGTGAAGTCACGCCGGTCCTGCCGGGTGACCACGGCTCCCACCTGCATGACCGGATAGGTCCGGCGACCGATGCGGACGGACTCGCCCGTGATGGGCTCCGGTGCGATGCCGTTCAGCGCCTGCTCCACCTCGCTCGCGGTCAGATCGAAGGGGTAGCCGGCGATGATGCAGCGCATGTGCCCTCAGCATGGGGAGAAGGGATGGAACCCGGCACTCAGCCTCGCACACGTCGGGACGCGGGGGAAGCAGCCGACCCCCGGTACATATTCCTTGCCTGCCTTCCGCCCGACGGCCCGGCTATGTGCTAGGTTGAATTCGTTGCAGTTGTGGTACCCATGAACTTATGTGCACCTGACGGATGTGATCTTCAGGTGCATTTCTGTTTTTCCGGGATCTCCGGGTGGGGACATTGCGGCGACCTGCGCACCCGCGCCGTGCGGGATGCAGTCCAGCCCCTCATCAAGGAGAAAAGCATGGCTACCGGCACCGTGAAGTGGTTCAACTCGGAAAAGGGCTTCGGCTTCATCGAGCAGGACGGCGGCGGCGCGGACGTCTTCGCCCACTACTCGAACATCGCCACCCAGGGCTTCCGCGAGCTGCAGGAAGGCCAGAAGGTGTCCTTCGACGTCACCCAGGGCCAGAAGGGCCCGCAGGCCGAGAACATCGTCCCCGCCTGACCCGCGCCCTTCGCGCCGGTCGGCCGGCCGTCTCCCGCACAGGGAGACGCCGACGGACTCCATCGCCCCCGCCGGGATGCCCGGCGGGGGCGATGTGCGTTCCGGGACGGGCCGGCTCCGCCTCCGCGTGGCGCGCTCCGGGACGGGCGGCTGCGGTCGTGAGGACCGGCCGGGGACGGTGGCCGCGACGCAGAGTGGGCCCCCGATGCCGGTGGCGGACCCGGCGCCGGGCGCGGAGCGGAGCACGGACACCGGGAGCCGGGCCGGGCCGGTCCGCCCGCCCCGGTCCGGCCGGTTCCACCGGGTCGAGGTGAGGCCGGCCCCGGGGGGCCGCAGACTGGAGTCAGCGGCCACCGCCGGCCGGTCCGGCGCGCACAGCGGCCCGCACAGCGGAAGGAGGCCGACCGCTCATGCTCGGCGAAAGCGAGGCGTTCAGCGGTTTCTCGGTGAACGACGTGCCCGCGGCGAAGAAGTTCTACGGCGGCACGCTCGGGCTCGGGGTCACCGACGACAACGGCATGCTCACCCTGCACCTCGGCGGTGGCGGGCAGGTCCTTGTCTACCCGAAGGAGAACCACACCCCCGCCGGCTTCACCATCCTCAACTTCCCGGTGGACGACATCGAGGCGACGGTGGACGCCCTGTCCGCGCGGGGCGTGACCTTCGAGCGGTACGAGGGCTTCGGCCAGGACGAGCGGGGCATCGCCCGCGGGGAGGGCCCGGCGATCGCCTGGTTCACCGACCCGGCGGGCAACGTGCTGTCCGTGCTCCAGGTCTGACCCCCGCCGGCCGGTCCCGCCCGCCGCACCTGGGCGCGCGGGCGGGAGCGGGCGCGCCCGCGGGACGCCGCCGGTCAGCCGCGGTGCCGTACCGCGGCCGCGGCCAGCGCGCGCACCACCGGGTGCGGACGGGTGCCGTCTCCGGCGAGTTCCGGCTGGAAGAGGGTGGCCAGGAAGAAGGGGTGCCCGGGCAGTTCGGCGATCCGCACCTCGCCCTGGTCGTCGGTGCCGGTGAACCGCATCCCGTGCGCGCGCAGTTCCGCCAGCCGGCCGGCGGCCGGCCCGTAGGAGCAGTGGTAGCGCTCCACGGTGTGCTCCGCGCCGATCACCCGCTCCGCCAGGGAGCCCGGTTCGACCCGGATCGCTCCTTCGTGCCCGACCAGCGAGCAGGCGAGCGGGGTGATCAGCGGGTCGGCGGCACCGGGCTCGTTCTCCGCGTGCGCGGCGCCCGCCAGGCCGCACACCGTACGGGCGTACTCCAGCAGGGCGTGCTGGAAGCCGGCGCAGGTGCCCAGGAAGGGGATCCCCTCCTCCCGGGCGGTGCGGACCGCGGCCAGCGCGCCCGCCTCGCTGCGGTAGGGGCTGCCGGGCAGCAGCCAGACGGCGTCGAACCCGTGCACCCCGCCGTCCGGTCCGGCGGCCTCCTCGGTGGGGATCCAGTAGGCGTCCAGGTGGAGCCGGTCGCGGGCGGCGAGCGCGGAGAACAGGGCGGGGATCCGCGTGTGCGAGCGGATGGTGTCGGAACGGTCGCCGACCAGCGCGATCCGCGCCGTGGCCACCTTCGGGAACGAGGTCATGGCGTCATCCTGACCCCGCCCCGACGTTCAGCACCAACGATGATTCCTGCACGGTCCATCAGCGTTACTGATGGTGCGGCGATACTGGGGCCATGGATCCGCATCTGCTGCGCACCTTCGTCGCCGTGGCCCGCTGCCGCTCCTTCTCCGCGGCGGCCCGCGAGCTGGGCTTCACCCAGTCGGCCGTCTCCCAGCACATCGCGGCGCTGGAGGCGGACCTGCGGACCGCGTTGCTGACCCGGCGGCCGGTCGAGCCGACCCCGGCCGGCGCGCGACTGCTCGAACACGCCGGACCGCTGCTGCTCCGGCTGGACGCCGCCCGTGCCGAGATCGCCTCGCTGGCGTCCGCACCGACGGCCGAACTGGTCGTCGGAGTCTCGCCGTTGGCGCTCACCGCCCGGCTGGCCGCGGCGGTCGCCGAGGCCGAGCGCCGCCACCCGGGCACCGGCACCACGGTGCGGATACTGGACCGGGCGGAGATCCCGGCCGCCGTGGCGACGGGCGGGCTGGACCTCGGGCTGACCGACGGCGTCGCCGCGCCCAGCGATCCGCTGCCGCTGCCCGACGTGGCACCGCTGACCACCGCCGCCGCGGCGCAGAGCCCGCTGGCGGTGGTGCTGCCGGACGGCCATCCGCTGGCCCGCCGTTCGGGGTTGCGGCTGTCCGACCTCGCCGACGCGCGCTGGCTGGACGCTCCGGAGTGCGGCATCCCGCTGGCCCGGCTGCGGGCCGCGACCGGAGCGCGGGGCTTCCGTCCCGCGTTCCGCTACGACGGCACGGACGTGCGGGGACTGCTCACCCTGGCGGCGGCCGGGCACGGGCTGGCGCTGCTGCCGCGGGCGGTCGCGGAACAGGCTCCGGGCGGGGCGGCGGTGCCGCTCGTCGCACCGCGCCTGGTGCACCGGATCGAGCTGGTGCACCGCGCCGTGCTCGGCGGCCCGGCCGCCGTGGTCGCCGCGCTCGCGGTGGATTGAACGCCCGGGAGAGGGAAGCCGTAGGGAGTGAACCTGTTACTCCACACGGCCCACCCGGCTCATGCGCATCTCATATGTGAGATAGCATCACTAGTATGACAGATGACTACCTCACCCGTATCGGCAAGCTCATCCGCGACGCCCGCCAGCACCGCGGCTGGACCCAGTCGCAGCTGGCGGAAGCCCTCGGCACCAGCCAGAGCGCGGTCAACCGAATCGAGCGAGGCAACCAGAACATCAGTCTTGAGATGATCGCCCGTATCGGTGAGGCACTGGACAGCGAGATCGTCTCCCTCGGCTACGCCGGCCCCATGCACCTGCGGGTCGTCGGCGGCCGCCGGCTGTCCGGCAGCATCGACGTCAAGACGAGCAAGAACGCCTGTGTGGCGCTGCTGTGCGCCTCGTTGCTCAACTCCGGCCGCACGACGCTGCGCAGGGTCGCCCGGATCGAAGAGGTCTACCGGATCCTGGAGGTGCTGGGCAGCATCGGGGTGCGCACCCGCTGGATCAACGACGGGGCCGACCTGGAGATCGTGCCGCCGGCCGAGCTCGACCTGGACTCGATGGACACCGAAGCGGCCCGGCGCACCCGCAGCGTCATCATGTTCCTCGGTCCGCTGCTGCACCGGATGGACCAGTTCAAGATCCCCTACGCGGGCGGCTGCGACCTGGGAACCCGCACCGTTCAGCCCCATATGACGGCCTTGCGGCACTTCGGGCTGGAAATCACCGCGACCGACGGTACGTACCACGCGCAGGTGGACCGCACGGTCTCCCCCACCCGCGCGATCGTGCTGACCGAACGCGGCGACACCGTGACCGAGAACGCGCTGCTGGCAGCCGCCCGCTACGACGGCGTCTCGGTCATCCGCAACGCCTCCTCCAACTACATGGTCCAGGACCTCTGCTTCTTCCTGGAGCAGCTGGGCGTGAAGGTCGACGGCGTCGGCACCACCACCCTCACCGTGCACGGCGTCGCGCACATCGACCGCGACGTCGACTACGCCCCCTCCGAGGACCCGGTCGAGGCGATGAGCCTGCTCGCCGCCGCCGTGGTCACCGAGTCCGAGCTGACGATCCGCCGGGTACCGGTCGAGTTCCTGGAGATCGAGCTGGCGGTGCTGGAGGAGATGGGCCTGGACCACGAACGCAGCCCGGAGTACCCGGCGGACAACGGGCGCACCCGGCTCATCGACCTGACGGTCCGGCCGTCCAAGCTGAGCGCCCCGCTCGACAAGATCCACCCGATGCCGTTCCCCGGCCTGAACATCGACAACGTGCCGTTCTTCGCGGCCATCGCGGCGACCGCCCAGGGCTCGACCCTGATCCACGACTGGGTCTACGACAACCGGGCGATCTACCTCACCGACCTCAACCGGCTGGGCGCCGGCGTCAAGCTGCTCGACCCGCACCGGGTGCTGGTCGAAGGCCCCACCCGCTGGCGCAGCGCCGAGATGATGTGCCCGCCCGCCCTGCGCCCCGCGGTGGTGGTGCTGCTGGCGATGATGGCCGCCGAGGGCACCTCGGTGCTGCGCAACGTCTATGTAATCAACCGGGGTTACGAGGACCTCGCGGAGCGGCTGAACTCCATCGGCGCGCAGATCGAGACCTTCCGCGACATCTGACCGGCCCTCAGCGGCGCCTCCCTTTCCGTACCGCGGGCCGTGGTACGGAAAGGGACGCGCCGGCACCCGGCGGGCCTCCGGCCTTCGTGGCCGGACCTCGCTCCGGGGCCGGGGGTCGCTTCGGGCCGGACGTCGTCTCGGGGTCGCACGTCGCGGCGCGGGCGGCCGCGGGTGCCGCCCGCGGTGGTGCCGCGTCAGGGCAGTACGGCGATCCCGTCCAGCTCCACCAGGGCCGCCTCGTCCCACAGCCGCACCACACCGATCACCGCCATCGCCGGATAGTCCCGGCCCGCCGACTCCCGCCAGATCCGGCCCAGTTCGCGGGCGTGGGCGCGGTAGTCGTCGACGTCGGTGGCGTAGACGGTGACCCGGGCCAGCTGGGAGGGGGAGCCACCGCAGGCGCGCAGCGCGGCGAGCAGATTGGCCAGCGCCTGCCGGAACTGCTCGGGGAGGGTGGTGCCGGTGACGTTGCCCTCGGTGTCCAGCGCGGTCTGCCCGGCCAGGAAGACCAGACGGCCGCCGGTGGCGGTGACGGCGTGGCTGAAACCGGTGGCCGGGGAGAGACCGGCCGGGTTGACCCGCCGCAGTCCGTCCGGCGGCTCCGCGGGGTCCGCCGGCGCGGTCCCGGCCTCGGCCCAGGGCCCGTCCGCCGGCGGCCCGTCGACCGGGAAGCCGTCCGCCGGGAACCCGTCCGTCCGCTCCGGCGCGCTCATCGGTACAGCTCCCTGGCGATGATGGTCCGCTGGACCTCGGTGGCCCCTTCGTAGATCCGGGTGGCGCGTACCTCCCGGTAGAGGTGTTCCAGCAGATGGCCGTGGACCAGCGCCCGGGCGCCGTGGATCTGCACGGCGGCGTCCACCACGTACTGCGCGGTCTCGGTCGCCAGCAGCTTGGCCATCGCGGACCGCTTGACGACGTCGGGCGCCGCGGTGTCGAGGGCCGTGGCGGCGGCCAGGACCAGCAGCCGCGCGGCCTCGGTCCGGGTCGCCATCTCGGCGAGCTGGTGCGCGACCGCCTGCAGGTCCCTCAGCGGGCCGCCGAACGCGGTGCGCCGGGCCGCGTGCGTGCAGGCCGCGTCCAGGGCGGCCTGCGCCATGCCGACGGCGAACGCCCCGACACTGGGCCGCAGCAGGTCCAGGGTGCGCATGGCGACCTTGAAGCCACCGTCCGGGGCGCCGAGTACGTCCGCGGAGGTGACCGGCACCGCGTCGAAGGCGAGGCTGCCGATGGGGTGCGGGCCGAGCATCTCCAGCGGGCGACCGGTCAGGCCCGGCCGGTCGGCCGGGAGCAGGAACGCGGTGACGCCCCGGGCGCCGGCCCCCTCGGTGGTGCGGGCGAACACGGTGTACAGGTCGGCGTGCGGGGCGTTGGAGATCCAGCACTTCTCGCCGGTCAGCCGCCATGCCCCGGGGCCGTCGGGCTCGGCGCGCAGGGTGAGCGCGGCGGCGTCGGAGCCGGCCGCCTCCTCGCTGAGCGCGAAGGCGGTGACGACCCGGCCGGCCCGGACCCCGGGCAGCCAGCGGTCGTTCTGCTCCGGAGTGCCGGAGAGCACCACCGGATAGGCGCCCAGGCCCTGCAGCGCGAGCGCGGTCTCGGCCTCGGTGCACTCGGTGGCGAGCGACTCGCGCAGCAGGCACAGGTCCACCGCGCGCACCGGTCCGTCCGGCGGGAACAGCCGGGTCAGCAGGCCGAGTTCGCCGAGCGCGGCGACCAGCGGCCGGTTGACGTGGCCGGGTTCCGCCGTTCCGGCGAGCGGACGCAGCCGCTCGGCCGCCAGCGTGCGCAGTTCGGCGCACCACCGCTGTTGCTCAGGTTCCAGTCCGAATACCGCCATCCGGGCACCCTCCGTCTCCCTCAGCGTCCTGCCCGACCGTCGTGCCGTCACAGCCTTTATCGCGATCTGTTGACTGTCGTCACCAACACGTTACGCTGACGGAGCGACTTCAGGGCAGGCATGTGCGGCCGAGCAGAGGAGGCGCGTCCACGATGCAGCTGCGGCCGTCGGCTCACACCGACACCTTCGCCCGTGACCATCTCCCGCCCGCCGACCAGTGGCCGCGCCTGCTGCTCGGCCCGCCGGACACCGACTACCCGGACCGGCTGAACTGCGGGGCGGAGCTGCTGGACGGCGCCGTCCGGCGGTTCGGGGCCGACCGCCCCGCGGTCCGCGACCGCACCGGCGAGGTGTGGAGCTACGGCGGGCTGCGGGACCGGGTGGACCGTCTCGCCCACACCCTCACCGGCGAACTGGGCGTCGTCCCCGGCAACCGGGTGCTGCTGCGCGGCCCCACCTCGCCCTGGCTGGCCGCCTGCTGGCTCGCGGTGATGAAGGCCGGGGCGGTCGCGGTGACGGTGCTCGCCTCGCACCGTCCGGCCGAACTGGCCACCATCTGCGAGATCGCCCGGGTGCGGTACGCGCTGTGCGACGCCCGGTCGGTGGACGACCTGGTGAAGGCGGAGGTCCCCGACCTGCGCCTGGCGGTGTACGGCGGCGACGCGCCGGACGACCTGCTGCACCGCGCCGCCGCGCAACCCGCCGGCTACCCCGCGGTGGCCACCTCCTGCGACGACGTCGCGCTGATCGCGTTCACCTCCGGCACCACCGGCCGGCCCAAAGGCTGCATGCACTTCCACCGGGACGTGCTCGCCATCGCCGACACCTTCTCCGCCCGGGTACTGCGCCCGGAACCGCACGACCTGTTCGCCGGCAGCCCGCCACTCGGCTTCACCTTCGGCCTCGGCGGCCTGGTGGTCTTCCCGCTGCGCGCCGGGGCCTGCGCGCTGCTCGCCGACTGGGGCGGCCCGGCCCGGCTCCTGGAGGACGTCCAGCGGCACCGCGTCTCGGTGCTGTTCACCGCGCCGACCGCGTACCGCGCCATGCTCGGCCGGCTCGACGGGTACGACGTCTCCAGCCTGCGCCGCTGCGTGTCCGCCGGGGAGAACCTGCCCGCCGCCACCTGGCACGACTGGCACACGGCCACCGGGCTGCGGATCATCAACGGGATCGGCGCCACCGAGCTGCTGCACATCTTCATCTCCGCCGCGGACGGCGACATCCGGCCCGGCACCACCGGCCGGCCGGTCCCCGGCTACCAGGCCCGGGTGGTGGACACGGAGGGCAGACCGGTGCCGGACGGGCAGCCGGGCCTGCTGGCGGTGCGTGGACCGACCGGGTGCCGCTATCTCGCCGACGAACGGCAGCGCGCGTACGTACGGGACGGCTGGAACCTCACCGGGGACACCTACGTCCGCGAACCGGACGGCAGTTTCCGCTATGTCGCACGCGCCGACGACATGATCATTTCAGCCGGGTACAACATCGCCGGTCCGGAGGTCGAGGACGCCCTGCTGCGCCATCCGCACGTCGAGGAGGTCGCGGTCACCGGGCGGCCGGACGCCGACCGCGGCACGGTCGTGGTCGCCCATGTGGTGCTGCGCCCCGGCGTGCCGCGCGGCCCGGACACCGCGGAGGCACTGCGCGAGTTCACCCGCGGCGAACTCGCCCCGTACAAGTGCCCGCGCGAGATCCGGTTCCTGGACGCCCTCCCCCGCACCGCCACCGGCAAGCTCCAGCGATTCCGGCTGCGGGACGGCGATTTACAGTAAGCGCGTGAGTGACCACCCCGCTCCCCGCTCGCTGATCGTCACCTTCTACGGCGCGTACGGCCGAGGTACCGCGGACCGCCCCACCGGGCCGGTCCCGGTGGCCGCGCTCATCCGGCTGCTCGGCGCGGTCGGTGTCGACCCGCCGTCGGTCCGTTCCGCGGTCTCCCGGCTCAAGCGACGCGGGCTGCTGGTGTCCGGACGCACTCCGGAAGGGGCCGCCGGCTACGCGCTCTCCGACGCCGCCCGGCAGCTGCTGGACGACGGTGACCGGCGGATCTACCGGCGCCCGGCCGACCGCTCCCCGGACGGCTGGCTGCTGGCCGTCTTCTCGGTCCCGGAGCAGGAGCGCCACAAGCGGCACCTGCTCCGCTCCCGCCTCGCCCGCCTCGGTTTCGGCACCGCCGCCCCTGGCGTGTGGATCGCGCCCGACCACCTCTACGAGGAGACCCGGCACACCCTCCTCCGGCTCGGCCTGGCCTCCTACGTCGACCTGTTCCGGGGCCACCACGCCGGTTTCGAGCCCACCGCGGACGCCGTCCGCCGGTGGTGGGACCTGCAGGCCCTGGCCGGGCTGCACCACCGGTTCCTCCAGGTCCATGAACCGGTGCTGCGCCGCTGGACACGGCGGCGGACCGACGACCCGGAGCAGGCCTACCGCGACCACCTGCTGGCGCTGGACTCCTGGCGCCACCTGCCGTACGCCGACCCGGGCCTGCCGCCCGCGCTGCTGCCCGAGGACTGGCCCGGCGCCCGCGCCGCCGAGGTGTTCACCGCCCTGCACGAGCGGCTGCGCGAGGCGGGTGCCCGGTACGTCGCGGCCCGGCTGCCCGCCCCGGGCGACTGAGCCGGGCCGCCCCGGTCACCCGTCGAGACTCAGCCGCGGCTTCGGGGCGTCGGTGCGGCCGGTGGGCGGCCGGCGGCTGCCCGCCCGGTACGGCGGCGGCCACGGCGCGCCCGGCCCCTGGTAGCCCTGCTCGGCCGCCGCGTGCAGGGTCCAGTGCGGGTCGTACAGGTGCGGGCGGGCGAGGGCGCACAGGTCGGCGCGGCCGGCCAGGACCAGCGAGTTCACGTCGTCCCAGGAGGAGATGGCGCCCACCGCGATGACCGGGACGCACAGTTCGTTGCGTATCCGGTCGGCGAACGGGGTCTGGTACGAGCGGCCGAACTCGGGGCGCTCGTCCGGGACGACCTGGCCGGTGGAGACGTCGATGGCGTCCGCGCCGCGGGCCCGGAAGGCGGCCGCGACCGTGACCGCGTCCTCGGCCGTCGTGCCGCCCGGGGCCCAGTCGGTCGCCGAGATGCGTACCGTCATGGGCCGCTCCGCGGGCCATACCGCGCGCACCGCCTCGAACACCTCCAGCGGGTAGCGGAGGCGGGCGTTGAGCGATCCGCCGTAGCCGTCGGTGCGGTGGTTGGTGAGCGGGGAGAGGAAGCCGGAGAGCAGGTAGCCGTGGGCGCAGTGCAGCTCCAGCAGGTCGAAACCGGCGTCGGCGGCGCGCCGGGCGGCCCGCACGAACTGCTCCCGCACCGCGGTCATCCCGGCACGGTCCAGCTCCTGCGGCAGCTGGCTGACACCCGGCCGGTACGGCAGCGGGGAGGGCGCCACCAGCGGCCAGTTGCCGGCCGGCAGGGGGTCGTCGATGCCCTCCCACATCAGCCGGGTGGAACCCTTGCGTCCGCTGTGGCCCAGCTGCACCCCGACGGCGACGCCCGGCGACCGCTGGTGCGCGAAGTCCACGATGCGCCGCCAGGCGGCCTCCTGCCCCGGCGTGTACAGACCGGCGCAGCCGGGGGTGATCCGCCCTTCGGGGCTGACGCACACCATCTCGGTCATCACCAGGCCGGCGCCGCCCATCGCCCGGGCCCCCAGGTGGACCAGGTGGAAGTCGCCAGGGGTGCCGTCCTCGGCGGAGTACATGTCCATCGGCGAGACCACGACCCGGTTGCGCAACGTCAGCCCGCGCATCCGGAAGGGGGTGAACATGGGCGGGGTGCCGGGGGCCACCCCCGCCTCCCGCTCGACGGCGGAGACGAAGTCCGGGTCGCGCAGCCGCAGGTTGTCATGGGTGACCCGGCGGCTGCGGGTGAGCAGGTTGAAGGCGAACTGGCGGGGCGGCTGGGGCAGGTAGCGGGCGAGGTCCTCGAACCAGCGGAGGCTGGCCGCGGCCGCCCGCTGGGTGGACTCCACGACCGGGCGGCGCTCGGCCTCGTAGGCCGCCAGCGCTTCATCGAGACCGGGCCGCTCGCGCAGGCAGGCGGCGAGGGCGAGCGCGTCCTCGACGGCCAGCTTGGTCCCGGAGCCGATGGAGAAGTGCGCGGTGTGCGCGGCGTCCCCGAGCAGCACCGTGTTGCCGTGCGCCCAGCGCTCGTTGACCACGGTGCGGAAGGCGGTCCACTGCGAGCGGTTGGTGCGCAGCGGCCGGCCGCCGAGGGCGGAGGCGAAGACCGCGGCGCAGCGCTCGACGGAGGTGTGCGCGGGGCAGCGGTCGAATCCGGCGCGGAGCCATACCTCCTCGGGCATCTCGACGATGACGGTGCTGGCGCCGTCCGCCCCGTCCCGGGGCCGGGCGTAGGGGTAGCCGTGCAGCTGCATCACACCGTGTTCGGTCTCGGCGACCTCGAACCGGAAGGCGTCGAAGGCGAAGTCCGCGGCCAGCCAGATGTAGCGGCAGCGGTGGGTGGTGACCCGTGGCCGGAACACCTCGGCGTGCGCGTCGCGGGTGGCGCTGTGTATCCCGTCGGCGGCGATCACCAGGTCGTGGCGCGCGGCGAGTTCGGCGGCGGGCGGGGCCGGGGTGCGGAACCGCAGCCGGATGCCGAGGGTGCGGCAGCGGTCGTGGAGGATCTCCAGCAGCCGACGGCGCCCCAGTGCCGCGAAGCCGTGCCCGCCGGAGGTGAGCGTCCGCCCGTCGCGGACCACCTCGATGTCGTCCCAGCGGACGAACTCCTCGCTCAGCGCCCGGTGGACGAGCGGATCGGCGTGCTCGATGCCGCCCAGGGTCTCGTCGGAGAGGACCACGCCGAAGCCGAAGGTGTCCTCGGGGGCGTTCCGTTCCCAGACGGTGATCTCCCGGGCCGGGTCGAGGCATTTGAGCAGGGCGGCCGCGTAGAGTCCGCCGGGGCCGCCGCCGATCACGGCCACCCGCCGCACCGCCGGTGGGGCGGACACGGCTACCGCCCCTGCCAGCCGGGCGGGCGCCCGGTGGTGAACGCGGCGTGGAACTCGGCGTAGTCGGCGCTGTTCATCAGCAGCGCCTGCGTCGCCGCGTCCAGCTCCACGGCGGCGGCCAGCGGCATGTCGAGTTCCGCGGTGAGCAGCGCCTTGGTCTGGGCGTAGGCGAGCGCGGGTCCTTCGGCGAGCCGGCGGGCCAGCGCGGCGGCGGCGGGGCCGGCCTGCCCCTCCTCGGCCACTTCGCTGAGCAGCCCGATGCGTTCGGCCTCCGCGGCGCGGACCGGCTCCCCGAGCATCAGCAGCCGGGTGGCGTGTCCGAGCCCCACGACACGCGGCAGCAGATAGGCGGCGCCCATGTCACCACCGGACAGCCCGACCTTGGTGAAGAGGAACGCGAAGCGCGCGGTGGGGTCGGCGACCCGGAAGTCCGCGGCCAGGGCGAGTACCGCGCCGGCGCCGGCCGCGACCCCGTGCACGGCGGCCACGACCGGGAAGGGGCACTCCCGCAGGGCCCGGACGACCTGGCCGGTCATCCGGTTGAAGTCCAGCAGGGCGTCGGTGTCCATGGCGAGGGTCGCGCCGATGATGTCGTCCACGTCGCCGCCGGAGCAGAACCCCCGCCCTTCGCCGCCGAGTACCAGGGCGCGCACGGACCGGGTCCGGGAGAGTTCGGCGAGCAGGTCCCGCAGGTCGGCGTAGGCACCGAAGGTGAGGGCGTTGAGCTTCTCCGGGCGGGCCAGGGTGACGGTCGCGACCCCGGCGTCGAGGGTGAGGCGCAGATGCCGCCACTCCTTCGTCGGCGAGGCGGATCCGGTAAAGGGACTCATGGGCGCGGCCTCCTTCAGCCGGGGTGGCCGGACGGGCGGACGGCTGGCTGGCTGCCCGGCACCGCTGCCTGCGGTACCACGGGCACCTCTCCGGCAAGTTATCACCGAAGTGTGACTGTCGTCACGAGTGCGCGATAATCGGCGCTTCCCGGGTACCCGGCGGGGACCGAGCCGTCCTGGCGTCCCGGCGCGGCCCGCCGCAGGCCCGCCGCGGGGCCGCCGGTCGCGGGCACCTCCGCGCGGCCGGCCGGCCCCGGGCCCCAGGGGTGCGGGCACCTCCCCCGCCACCGGCCGGCCCCGGGCCCGGGCACGCGGGCGCCTCCCCCGCGACCGGCGGCGTCGGCTTCCGTACCGTGGGAAGTGGAAGATGTCCGCTCCGTCTGGACGATCACGTGCCCGACACCGATCCCCGAAGCGACACCCCACCGGCCTCCAGCTGGCGGCTCACCCTGCCGCACACCCCCGAGGCGGTCCCGATGGCGCGCACCCTGATCCGCGACGTGATGGCGGCGCTGGAGGCGCCCGCGGACAGTGACACCGCGGAGCTGCTCACCTCCGAACTGGTGGCGAACGCGGTCGAGCACGCGGAGGGCGAGGAGCCGATCGAGCTGGTGGTGGAGCTGGTGTCCAGCGGCTTCCAGGTGGAGGTGCACGACCGGGACCCGGCACCCCCCGGCGAGCTGGGGGTCCACGACCCGCATCCCACTCCGCACCCGCTGGACGAGCGGGGGCGCGGGCTGCTGCTCATCCGCACCCTGAGCGCGGACTCCGGCTACCGCTCGACCCCGCACGGCAAGGCCGTCTGGTTCACCCTGCCGCCTGTCGGCTGACGGCTGACGGCTGACGGCTGACGGCTGACGGCTGACCACGGACGACACCGCCGGCGTACGACACCACGGCCGGACGACACCACCGCCGGGCGGTCACCCGGCCCCCCTGTCGGGCACCGGACGGTGCCCGACAGCGGCAGCGGCAGCGGCAGCGGCAGCGGCAGCGGCAGCGGCAGCGGCAGCGGCAGCGGCAGCGGCAGCGGCAGCGGCAGCGGACGGTAGCCGGTCGGAAACCGGCGTCCGTCACCGGGGCGGGCCGACAGGCAGGAGACGGACCGGGCGGCGGAGGGGCGGGGCGACGGCTGACGGGTCGACGGCGGGGACGGACCGGGCGAAAGCCGGGCGCGTCGACGTGCGAGCCGGGCGGGCGGCCCGGCGATGCGGCACGGTACATGCCGGGGGTGCCGCCGGGGCCACCCCCGGCTTCAGCCGGCCAGTGTGGCGACGAGCACGGCCTTGATGGTGTGCATACGGTTCTCCGCCTGGTCGAAGACGACCGAGTGGGCGGATTCGAAGACCTCGTCACTGACCTCCATCTCGGTCAGCCCGTACCGCTCGTGGATCTCCCGCCCGACGACGGTGCCCAGGTCGTGGAAGGCCGGCAGGCAGTGCAGGAACTTCACCTCGGCGTTGCCGGTGGCCCGCAGCACGTCCATGGTCACCGCGTACGGGCCGAGCAGCGCGATCCGCTCGTCCCACACCTCCTTGGGCTCCCCCATCGAGACCCATACGTCGGTGGCGACGAAGTCGGCCCCGCGGACGCCCTCGGCGATGTCGTCGGTGAGGGTGACGCGCGCCCCCGACCTCCTGGCCAGTTCCCGCGCGGCGGCGACCACCACATCGTCCGGCCACAGTGAGCGGGGAGCCACGATCCGTACGTCCATGCCGAGCAGCGCACCGGTGACGAGGTAGGAGTTGCCCATGTTGTAGCGGGCGTCACCGAGGTAGGCGAGCGCCGTCCGGTCCAGCGGCCGGTCCCCGTGCTCGACCATGGTGAGGACGTCGGCGAGCATCTGGGTGGGGTGCCACACGTCGGTGAGACCGTTGTAGACCGGGACGCCGGCGTGCGCGGCCAGTTCCTCCACCACGTCCTGGCCATGGCCCCGGTACTGAATCGCGTCGAACATCCGGCCGAGGACACGGGCGGTGTCCTTCGCCGACTCCTTGTGTCCTATCTGGGAGCCGGCCGGATCCAGGTAGGTGGTGGCCGCACCCTGGTCGGCGGCCGCGACCTCGAAGGCGCAGCGGGTGCGGGTGGAGGTCTTCTCGAAGATCAGGGCGATGTTCCTGCCCCGCAGCCGCGGGACCTCGGAGCCCGCGCGCTTGGCAGCCTTCAGTTCGGCCGCCAGGTCCACCAGACGGCGGAACTCCTCGGCGGTGAAGTCCAGCTCCTTGAGGAAGTGGCGGCCGGTGAGGTCATTCGCCATGGCGCGGGCTCCTAGGTCACAGCGAGGTGTGTCAACAAATTCCGTAAGGGTCTTCGTCTACGGGTGAATGGAAGTCTATACGAAGGTTCGCATACCTATGGCGGCGGGTTCGCGGTCCGCGGCACGAGGGGCCCGGTCAGTGCACCGCGTCCCGCTCGACCGGACAGCTCATACAGCGCGGCCCGCCCCGGCCCCGCCCCAGTTCGCTGCCCGGGATCGTGATCACCTCGATGCCGCGCTTGCGCAGGAAGGTGTTGGTGGTCACGTTCCGTTCGTAGGCGACGACCACCCCGGGCTCCACCGCCAGCACGTTGCAGCCGTCGTCCCACTGCTCCCGCTCGGCCGAGTGCACGTCCTGCGTCGCGGTGAGCACCCGGATCGAGTCCAGGCCCAGCGCCGCCGCGATCGCCCGGTGCATGTGCTCCGGCGGGTGGTCGGTGACCTTCAGCTCCTTCTCCTCCGCGCCCGGCTCGATGGTGTACGACCGGAGCATCCCCAGCCCCGCGTACTGGGTGAAGGTGTCCCCGTCGACCATCGTCATCACCGTGTCCAGGTGCATGAAGGCCCGGCGCTTGGGCATGTCCAGCGCCACGATGGTCCGCGCCGAGCCCGCCGCGAACAGTCCGCGCGCCAGCATCTCCACCGCCTGCGGGGTGGTCCGCTCGCTCATCCCGATCAGCACCGCGCCGTTGCCGATCACCAGCACGTCGCCGCCCTCTATGGTCGACGGATAGGCCGCCTGGCCCTCGGACCAGACCCGGAAACCGCCGCCTGCGAAGAGCGGATGGTGCCGGTAGACGGCCTCGTAGTGCACCGTCTCGTGCCAACGCGCGGGCCAGCGCATGGCGTTGATGCACACCCCGTCGTACACCCAGGCGGAGGCGTCCCGGGTGAACAGGTGGTTGGGCAGCGGGTTGACCAGGAAGTCGTCCAGGTCCATCGCGTGGAAGCGGACCGAGACCGGCTCCGGATTCCGTTCCAGGAACTCCCGCTTGGTCATGCCGCCGACCAGCGCCTCGGTCAGCTCGGCGTCGGACAACTCGTCGAACGCGGCCCGCAACCCATCGGTGGCGAGCGGCCCGTACTCCTTCTCGTCGAACACCCGGTCCAGCACCAGCGACCGGGCCGCGGGTACCGCCAGGCTCTCCGTCAGCAGGTCACCGAAGAGGTGGACCTCGACGCCACGGTCGCGGAGCACGTCCGCGAATCCGTCATGCTCCTGCCGGGCCCGCCGCACCCAGAGCACATCGTCGAAGAGGAGTGCGTCCTTGTTGCGGGGCGTGAGCCTTTTGAGCTCCAGATCGGGGCGGTGCAGGATGACGCGCCGCAGCCGACCGGCCTCTGAATCGACATGGAATCCCATACACCTATCTTGGCCGCCGCAGCGCCGGAAAGAACGGAAAGAACGACGAGAAGCGTCCGGAGCCGGGCACTCGGTGGGACCGCTCGCCGGTCCCGCCGCGGCGCGGGCGGCTCAGGCGAGCGCCAGCACCATGATCAGCACCAGTGCCACCGCGATCACCCCCAGCAGTCCGGTCACCCACAGCTGGCCGGGCTGCAATTCCACCCGCCCGTTGTCGGCGGACCCCGGGACGCCGCCCCGGGTGGCCCGAACGGCCCGGGAGCGGTCCGGCGGGCGGAGAGCGCCGCGCTCCGGCCACCCGGCCGGAGCCGTACCCCGGGGCCAGGGACCGGGGTCCCAGGAGGAGGGAGCCCACGGACCGGGAGCGGCCACGTTCAGGAACAGTGCCCGCCATCCGGACTCGCCGAACCCCGCCGGCCCCGGACCGTCGACTATGCGCACCACGACCTCGCGGCCCGCGCCCCCGGGGAGGTTCCACAGCCGTGGCAGCGCGGCCGCCAGCAGTTCCGGGGTACGGCCCCGATCGGCGTACGGGCGTACCAGCCCCTCGTAGAGCACGACCGCGTTCCGGATCCGCGTGTCGTCCTCACCAGGCCCGTGCGCCGGGGCCTCCCGACCGGTACCGGGGTGCCGTGGCCCGCCGGACCTGGCACCGCGCCCGGCCGGGGCGTCCGGCCGACCCACATAGAGGAGCGATCGCAGCACCTCCCGGCAGACCGCGTCGGCGGTCTCCGGCCGGCGGCGGCCGGCCCGGGACACCAGTTCGTCGACGACCCGGGTCAGCCGGCGGGCGGACAACCCGTCGTCCGGCCCGCTCCCGGCGAGGACGCCGAGCAGCACCCCGTCGTCCGCGCCCGCCAGCACCGCGCGGGCGGCGTCCGCCGACGACAGCAGCGCCTCGCGCACCACCTCGGGTGCCGACCGGGGCCGGCCGGGCGGCCCGCCGGACGCCGGTTCGGCGGCGGGTGCCGGGCCGGCCGGCGTTCCGGTGCGAGCCGCCGGGTCTGCGGTGGTCGGTGCGTACGGTTCCTGCGACATGGCCACTCCCTCGTACTCGATCGATCGGGACGCGACCACGTGCACCCCCGTGGCACGCGGTCGACGTCCGTGCTGTCCACAACCGTCGAGAGGACCAGCATCGGCGCGCCCCCGGGGACACGCTGTAGCCGTTTACACAACCGGCTCGCATTCCCGGCCGCCGCGCACGCCGGGGCTCCGACCGCCGCTCACCCCTGCCGCTCCCCGCTGCCCCGACCGCCCCCGGCCCGCCGGGCATCCCCGTACCCGACAGCGGCTCCGTGCCCGTCGAATGCCCCCTGCTCCCCGGGCACCCGCACCCGACGGACCGCTCCGTGCCCGTCGGACGGCCCAGTGCCCGACCGGCGGCCCGTGCCTGATGGGCGGCACCCTGCCTTACAGGCAGCCGCGTACCCGACCAGCGGCCCGTATCTGACGGGCGGCACCGTGCCTGACCGGCGCCTCGGCGCCCGAACGGACGGCCCCGTACCCCGCCCGGGGGCGCCCCGTACCCGCCGGGCGGCACTTGCCAGACGGCGGCCCCACCCGGCCCGGCGGCCCCGCCCGGCGCGGCTGCCGCGCGGGAGGCAGCGGCCGGAGAGGCCCACTGACCGGCGCATGCCTCTCGCCGGCACGCGGGCCCTCAGCGACGGCGACGCCTCACCGTCTGTCGCCCGGATCGCCCAGGGGCGTCCAGGGGCGACCAGGGCGATCGGTCCACCGGCCCGACGCCTTGACGACCCGACGGCTTGACGAACCGACAGGAGCGACGGGCCCGGTGCAGAACCGACGCGAGCGACGGACGCGACGCGAGCGACGGCGCCGGCGGTCAGCTGTCCCGCCCCTGGGCCAGCAGCCGAAGCAGGGCGATGTCCCGGACCACGAACCGGCGCGCCCCGGTGCTGACCACCTCCTGGTCCCGGAGGAGCCGCAGCGCCTTGGCCACCGCTTCGCGGGTCGATCCGACCGCGGCCGCGATGTCGTGCTGGGGTAGCGGCAGATCGACGGTGATGCCCTCGGGACCCGACCACCCGGTGTGCTCGGCGAGTTCCACCAGGCGCGCGGCAAGCCGTTGGAGCACCCGCTCGGAGGCGAGTGAACGGCGCTCGCCGTCCGAACTGCGCAGCCGCGCGCTGAACTGACGGGTGATCTGCAGCATGGCCGCGGGGCGGGCCGTGAGGTAGGCGCGGAACCGGTCACCCGGCACCACCACCCCCCGCACCGGGCCGAGTGCGGTGATGGTGGCGCTGCGGGGCCGGTGGTCGACGGCCGCCTGGTCCCCCACCACCTCGCCCGCCCCGCGCAGCGCGAGGATGAGCCGCACCCCCCGCTCGGTGCCGACCGAGACGGTGGTCCAGCCGTTGAGGATCGCCACCACGAAGGAGGTGGGATCACCCTCCCTCATGATCACGTCACCGGCGCCGTACGCCCTGGGACGCCCTCTGTCGAGCAGCACCCGCCGGTCCTCCGCGGTGAGCGAGGCGAGAAAGGGTTTGCCGTCCTCGATGAGACTCATCCGCCCCTCTTCCCGCCCTGGCTCCGGCGCTGTCGCGCGCCGCACCGGGCCACAGCACGCTAGAGAGGACATCGGACAACGTCAACGTCCCTGCCACCGATCGGAGTTAGCCCCCGGCCGCCGGGAGCCGCCACCGGTCAGTGGCCGGTCAGCGCGCCGGCTCCGGCAGGGCGGCGTCCAGACCGGTGGCGAGCATGCCGAAGGCGAGGTCGGCGTCGGCCACGGCTTCCGGGTAGGCCTCGTCGGCGCTGCGGCCGGAGGCGATCCGCTGCCAGTTCTCCCGGCCGAGTGCCTGCCGGACCGATATCAGGTGGTGGGCGGCCAACCGGGCGGCCAGCGGCGGGTGCGCCTCCGCCTCGAGCGCACCGGCGAGCAACTCGACCTCCCGGGCGGTGTAGTGCGCGAGCCTCGTCTCCAGGCTGGAGGTCGAGTACAGCAGCCGCTGGAAGGCCACCACGTCCGGCAGGTCGCTCAGCCCGGTGATCGGGTCGCGCTCCCGCAGCGCGACGAGGAAGTGCTCGTGCAGGGCTCGCACCGGGGTGCACCCGTCGGGGCGGGCGCGGACGAGACGGGCAGCCTCGTCCTGATGGTCGGCGAAGCGGTACAGGATCAGGTCTTCCTTGCTGGGGAAGTACCGGAAGAGCGTGGGCTTGGAGACCTCCGCCGCCGCGGCGACGTCGGCCACCGACACCTGGTCGAAGCCCCGCTGCAGGAACAGCTCCAGTGCCGTGGCCGCGAGATGGCGGTGCGTGCGCAGCTTCTTGCTCTCCCGCAGCCCCGGGGTCCGTTCATCCGTCATGCGACCACCGTAGCACAGTTTCGTGACCGAGTTAATTTCATTACCCGGTTGCATTTTTCGCCGTCGAGGGGTTTCCTGGGATCACACCGACGACGAGAGGACTTCGATGACCGACGTACTGATCGTGGGTTCCGGACCGACCGGGCTCACCCTCGCCTGCGACCTCGCTCGCCGCGGAGTGGCCGTGCGGATCATCGACCGGCGCGCCGCACCGCACCGCGAATCGCGCGGCAAGACGCTCCACCCGCGCAGTTTGGAGGTGTTCGAGGACCTGGGCGTGGCCGGGCCGGTGCTTGCCATCGGCACCCCACATCTGGTGTTCCGCAAGTACTTCGACGGGGCGCACGTGAGCGACACCGACCCGTTCGCCGGCCCGGGGCCCCTCACCGGTTCTCCGTACGACAGCGCGGTGTTCATGGGGCAGTGGCAGATCGAGGACATCCTGCGCGACCGGCTCGCCGGTCTGGGCACCACAGTCGAGTACGACGCCGAACTCACCGCGCTCACCCAGGACGAGGAAGGCGTGACCGCCACCCTCGCCGACGGCCGTGCGATCCGGTCAGCCTACCTGGTCGGCTGCGACGGCGGGCACAGCGGCGTCCGCACGATGCTCGGCATCCCCTTCGAAGGCAGCACCGAACCGGAGCAGTCGATGGTGTGCGGGGACGTACGGGCGGCGGGCCTCGGCCGGGAGTGCTGGCACCAGTGGTTCACCGCGGACGGCGACGCGGTCATGCTCTGCCCGATACCGGACACGGACGTCTTCCAGCTCCAGGCCTCCCTGGAGCGGGACGAGCGGGGCGAACCGCTGCCGCCCTCGCTGGAGAGCTTCCAGCGGCTGTTCGACCTGCATGCCCGGATGCCCGGCGTCACGCTGCACGATCCGAGCTGGCTGTCGACCTGGCGGGTCAACGTCCGTCTCGCCCAGCGGCTGCGGTCCGGCCGCGTCTTCCTGGCCGGGGACGCCGCGCACGTCCACCCCATCGCCGGCGGCCTCGGCATGAACACCGGCATCCAGGACGCGTTCAACCTGGGCTGGAAGCTCGCTCTCGCACTGACCGGACGAGCCGGAACCGCCCTGCTGGACAGCTACGAGGAGGAACGGCTGCCGATCGCGGCGCTGACCCTGGAGATCACCACCGACCGGCTCCGCCATGTACTGGAAGCCATCAAGGAACCGGGCAACGGCACCGAGACGACCCTTTCCGCACCCATCGGTACCAGCTACCACTGGAGCTCCCTGGCCACCGGCGACGGGACCGGGAAGCTCCGGCCCGGCGACCGGGCGCCCGACGCGGAGTGCGCCGAAGCCGACGGCGGCCCGTCACGCCTCTTCACGCTGATGGCAGGAGGACGCTTCACCATCCTCGGGTTCGGCACGGGGACCCCGGCCGCGCTGCGCGGAACGGCCGCTGCCTACGGCGACCTGGTCAGCGTCCACACCGTGGACACCGGCCCCGCGGCCGGGGGCGGCAGCGGCTCGGCGGCCCGGGACGCATACGGCATCACGGGAGACGCCCTGGTGCTGATCCGTCCCGACAATCACATAGCCCTGATCACTCCCGGCGACGACCCGGCCCCGGTACACACCTACCTCGACGGCCTCCGCCGCTGACCCGCGAGACCGGGCGGCCGCGGCGGGCCGCCACTGCTCCGGTGGCCGGCCGCGGCGGGCCACCGGAGCAGTCACGGAGACCGAACCTAGAGCCTGGGGTCGACCGGCTCCGACTCCAGGGCGAGCACCGCGAACACCGCCTCGTGCACCCTCCACAGCGGCTCCCCGTCCGCGAGCCGGTCCAGCGCCTCCAGACCCAGCGCGTACTCCCGCAGCGCGAGGGAACGCTTGTGGCCCAGGTGGCGCACCCGCAGCCGCGCCAGGTTGTCCGGCCGGGTGTACTCGGGGCCGTAGATGATGCGCAGGTACTCCCGGCCCCGGCACTTGATGCCGGGCTGGACCAGTCGGCCGTTCGCCTGGCGGACGAAGGACCCCACCGGCTTGACCACCATTCCCTCACCGCCGGCCTCGGTCAGCTCCAGCCACCAGCGGACGCCCGCCGCGACGGAGGCCTCGTCCTCGGTGTCCACGTACAGCCGGCCGGTGTGACGCAGCAGCCCGCTGCCGTCGTGCTCGACCAGCCGGTCCAGCCAGACCAGCTGCTCGTCGTGTGGCACCGTGGCCAGGTTCCGCCCCTGGGCGGCGAGCAGTTGGAAAGGCGCGAAGCGCACCCCGTCCAGGTCCTCGACCGGCCAGCAGTAGCGTCGGTACGCCGCGGTGAACGCAGCCGCCTGCGCCGACCGGTCGCGCTGCCGGCCCAGCAGCCCGTCGGGTCCGTCGATGCCCTCGGCGCCCCGGGCGGCCGCCGCCTCCAGGGCGGCGAGCGCCTCGGGGAAGACGGCGCCGGAGGCGGCGCCGACGGCCGCGTACTGCTTCCGCAGCAACCCGGACGCCTTGAGCGACCAGGGCATCAGCTCCGCGTCGAGAAGTATCCAGTCGGTGGCCAGCTCCTCCCACAGTCCGGCGCGGGTGACCGCGTCGCGGACGCGGGCCAGCACCCGCTCGGTGACGGCGGGATCGTCGAAGAACGGACGGCCGGTGCGCGTGTGCAGGGCCCCGGTGACCTCCGGCCCAGGGCCGGCGACACCGAACCGCTCGCGGACCACCGAGGCGTCCCGGCAGACCAGCGCCACCGCCCGGGACCCCATGTGCTTCTCCTCGCAGACCACCTGGCGCACACCGTCCGCACGGTAGGCGGCGAAAGCCTCCGCGGGGTGCTCCAGGTATCCGCCGTCCGCCGCCCCTCCGGTGGTGCCGGCCCCGGCCGTGGCGCACGGCGCCATGGTCGGCGGGAGATAGGCGAGCAGCCGCGGGTCGACGGCGAAGCGGCTCATCACCTCCAGCGCGGCGGCGGCGTTCTCCTCCTTCACCGCGATCCGGCCCATGTGCCGGGTCTCCACCACCCGTCGCCCCGCCACGTCCGCGAGGTCCAGCGGCCGGCCGTCCGCGCCACCCGGTGCCTCGGCCCGCAGCGGCCTGGCCGGCTCGTACCAGACGCGCTCGGCGGGAACGTCCACCAATGCGCGCTCCGGCCACCGCAGTGCGGTGAGCTTGCCGCCGAACACACAGCCGGTGTCCAGGCAGATGGTGTTGTTGAGCCACGAAGCGGTCGGGGTCGGGGTGTGGCCGTAGACCACGGCGGCGCGGCCCCGGTACTCCTCCGCCCAGGGGTAGCGGACCGGAAGGCCGAACTCGTCGGTCTCCCCGGTGGTGTCCCCGTAGAGGGCGTGCGAGCGCACCCGGCCGGAGGTACGGCCGTGGTACTTCTCGGGCAGACCGGCGTGGCAGACCACCAGTGCCCCACCGTCCAGCACGTAGTGGCTCACCAGCGACTCGATGAACTCCTGCGCCCGGCGGCGGAAGTCCGGGTCGGTGGCGTCCTCCTCGGCGAACTGCGCGACGGTCTCCGCGAGGCCGTGGGTGTGCTGCACCTTGCGGCCCTTGAGGTGCCGGCCCAGCTTGTTCTCGTGGTTGCCCGGTACGCACAGCGCCGCGCCCGAGGCGACCATGCCCATCACCAGCCGCAGTACGCCGGGACTGTCCGGCCCGCGGTCGACGAGGTCGCCGACGAACACCGCGGTGCGGCCCTCGGGGTGCCGGGCGTCGACCGGTCGGCCGAGCGGGTCGCGCTCCAGGACGTACCCCAGGGCGGACAGCAGGCTCTCCAGCTCGGACCGGCAACCGTGGATGTCGCCGATGATGTCGAACGGCCCGCTGAGGTGCCGCAGGTCGTTGTATCGGCGCTGCAGCACGATCTCCGCGGACTCGATCTCCGCCTCACCACGCAGCACGTGCACCGTGCGGAAGCCCTCACGCTCCAGGTGCTTCAGGGAACGGCGCAGCTCGCGGCGCTGCCGCGGGATGACATGGGCGGGTATCCCGGCCCGGTCCGGGCGCTCGGAGTTCCGCCGCGCGCACACGCTCTCGGGGGTGTCGAGCACGATGGCCACCGGCAGCACGTCGTGCTCCCGGGCGAGCCGGATCAGCGCGCGTCGCGCCTCGGGCTGGACGTTGGTGGCGTCCACCACGGTCAGCCGGCCGGCCGCCAGCCGCTTGCCCGCGACGTAGTGCAGCACGTCGAAGGCGTCGGGGGTGGCGCTCTGGTCGTTCTCGTCGTCCGCCACCAGACCGCGGCAGAAGTCGGAGGAGATCACCTGGGTGGGCGTGAAGTGTCGGCGGGCGAAGGTGGACTTGCCGGAACCGGTGGTGCCCACCAGCACCACCAGGCTCAGGTCGGGTACGGCCAGGCCGCGCTTGTCGCTCATGCCACCGCCTCCTTCGCGGTCGCCGGGCCGTGGTGGCCGGTGTGGTCGGTGTGGTCGGTGTGGTCGGTGCCGCCCGTTCCGGAGCGGTCCGGGGCGGGGTGGGTCCCGCGGGTGCCTGCCGAGGTGTCATCGGTGCCGGCGGGCCCCGGGTCGGTGCCGGCGGCGAGGCGGAAGACCGCCAGCTGGGTCGGCGGGCCCACTTCGGGGTCGTCGGGGCCGACGGGCCGGAACTCGGTGGTGTAACCGTGCCGGTCCGCCACCGTGCGCGCCCAGTCGCGGAACTGCTCGCGGGTCCACTCGAAGCGGTGGTCGGCGTGCCGCCGGTGGCCGGCCGGCAGCGACTCCCAGCGCACGTTGTACTCCACGTTGGGCGTGGTGACGAGGACGGTCGTGGGCCTGGCCGCGCCGAACACCGCGTACTCCAGCGCGGGCAGCCGCTCCGGGTCGAGGTGCTCGACCACCTCGCTGAGCACCGCCGCGTCATAGCCGGTGAGCCGCTTGTCGGTGTAGGTCAGCGAGCCCTGCAGCAAGGTCACGCGGGCCGCCTGGCGTTCGGGCATCCGCTCCAGGCGGAGTCTGCGCGCCGCGATGTGCAGCGCCCGCATCGACACGTCGACGCCCACGATGTCGGTGAACCGCGCCTCCTTGAGCAGCGCGCCCACCAACTGGCCCTGTCCGCAGCCGAGATCGAGCACTCGGGCTGCCCCCGCCTCGCGCAGCGCGGTGAGGATCGCCTCGCGGCGCCGGACCGCGAGCGGCACCGGCCGTTCCTCGGTGTCCGAGGTCTCGTCGACGGCGTTGTCCAGTTCCTCGGGCCGGGCGTCGTCCGCCTCGGCGAGCCGGGCCAGTTCCAGCCGCTCCAGCGCGTCACGCGTCAGCGCCCGGCGTCGCGCCAGGAAACGGTTGGTGATCAGCAGTTGCTCGGGGTGGGCCTCCAGCCATCCCTCGCCGGCCCGCAGCAGCTTGTCCACCTCGTCCGGGGCGACCCAGTAGTGCTTGGTGTCGTCCAGCACGGGCAGCAGCACATAGAGGTGGCGAAGCGCGTCGGCGAGCCGCAGCTCCCCTTCGAGGACCAGGCGCACATAGCGCGAGTCGCCCCACTCCGGGAAGTGGTCGTCGAGCGGGACGGGCTGTGCCGTCACCGTCCAGCCCAGCGGTTCGAAGAGCCGGCCGACCAGCTCCGGGCCACCGCGGGCGGGCAGCGCCGGGACCGAGACGCGTAGCGGCAGGGACGTTTCCGGCAGCTCGGGGCGCGCCTTGCACACTCCCTTCAGCGCGCTGGAGAACACCGTGCTGAGCGCGACCGCCAGCAGCGAGGAGGCAGCGTAGGGGCGGTCGTTGACGTACTGGCCGAGCGCCTGGTGAGCGGCGCCACCGGGCGCGGAGCCCTTGCCGCGGGCACGCCGCACCAGGGCCACGGGATCCACCTCCAGCAGCAGTGCGGCGGTGCAGCGCTCCGCCGTGGCCTCGGGGTAGAAGACGTGCGCGGTGCCGTGGGAGGTCGAGAACCGCTGCGTCCGGTCAGGGTGCTTGTGCAGCAGGTACCCGAGGTCGGTTGCCGGAAGACCGGCCGGGCCGGTGGTGGATATCGTCAGGAACACGTGGCCGAGTATCACGTGTTCCCTTGTGCCGCTCCTACCGGTTTTCGTCCGGATCCGGGCGGTCGGTGGAGCCGGCGGCGTCCGGTCCGGTACCGGACGACGGTCCGGTACCGGCGCCGGTTTCCGGGGCAGCGGCGGCTCCCATGACGGTGGCGAGCGCGGCGATACGGTCCGGCCCCACCCGGCAGCAGCCCCCGATCAGCCGGGCTCCCGCGTCCCGCCAGGCCGTGGCCTCCGCCGGCCCCAGGGTGGGTTCGCCGCGCCACCCCCGGGCCCGGGCGTCCCACACCTCCCCGCTGTTCGGGTACACCACCACCGGTTTGCCGGTGCTCTCCGCGGCGATGCGCACCGCCCGGTCCGCGTCCCGCGGGTCGCAGCAGTTGACGCCCACCGCGATCACCTGGTCGTTCCCCGCCGCCGGCGCGAACGCCGCGTCGAGCGGCTGCCCGGCCCGGGTGCGCTCCCCCGCGATGCTGTAGGAGAGCCACACCGGCACTCCGCAGCCGTCCACCGCACGGAGCAGGGCCTCCGCCTCGTCGGCGTCGGGCACCGTCTCCAGCGCGAGGACATCGGGCGCCGCCTCGGCCAGCACGTCGATCCGCGGCCGGTGGAACCGCTCCAGCTCCGCCACTCCGATGCCGTACCTCCCCCGGTACTCGCTGCCGTCCGCCAGCATCGCGCCGTACGGCCCGACCGAGGCGGCCACCCGGACCGGCCGCGGTGCGCCTGCCGCCGCGCGGCGCGCCAGCTCGACACTGCGGCGCAGCAGCTCCGCCGCCCGCTCCCGCCCCACGCCCCGGTGTGCGAACCCCTCGAAGGTGGCCTGGTAGCTGGCGGTGATCAGGACCTGCGCACCCGCCCGGACGTAGGCCCAGTGCGCCGCCTCGATCTGCCGCGGGTCGTCGTCGAGCAGCCGGGCCGACCACAACGCGTCGGACAGGTCGCAGCCCTGCGCCTCCAGTTGGTTGGACAGTCCGCCGTCGAGGAGGAGCGGTCCCTGCCGGAGCGCCTCGGCCAGTGGCACCGGGGCCGCCCCCGCGCCGGCGTCCGGCTCGGACCACCGGGCGGCGTCCGGGCCGGTCCGCGGCTCGGGATCCGGCGCCGGACCGGCGAGGTCCGCCGCCGACCGGATGGGGTCAGGCCGGGGCCCTCGGGCAGGGTCCGGCCCGGAACGGGCGGGATCCGGTACGGGCTTCACGGTGACTGCTCCTCGCTGCGCTGCCGGGCGGGGGTGCGGTCCGCCGGCCGCGGCTGACGCGCCGCGGCCCGCGGTCCGGTCTCAGCCGACCTGGGAGCCGACCTGAGAGGCGATGAGCTCCAGGTGGTCCAGGTCGTGGAGGTCCAGGATCTGGAGGTAGATCCGGGAGGAGCCGACCTCCGCATAGCGTCCGATCTTGTCGACGACCTCGGCGGGCGAGCCGGCCAGACCGTTCGTCTTCAGCTCGTCCACCTCCCGTCCGATCGCCGCGGCCCGCCGGGCGACCTCGGCGTCGTCCTTGCCGACGCAGGCGACCAGGGCGTTGGAGTACACCAGGTCGTCCCCCTTGCGACCGGCGTTCTCCGCGGCCTTGCGCACCCGGCCGAACTGGGCCTCGCTGTCCTCCGGCGAGGCGAACGGCGCATTGAACTCGTCCGCGTACTCCCCGGCCAGACGGGGGGTGCGGTTCGCCCCGAGCCCGCCGATGAGCACCGGCACCTTGGGCTGCGCGGGCTTGGGCAGTGCGGGCGAGTCGGTCAGCTGGTAGAAGTCACCCGCGTAGCTGAAGCGCTCGCCGACCGGCGTCTTCCACAACCCGGTGACGATGGCCAGCTGCTCCTCCAGCCGGGCGAACTTCTCCTTGGGGAACGGGATGCCGTACGCCTGGTGCTCCTCCTCGAACCAGCCGGCGCCGAGCCCCAGCTCCACCCGCCCGCCGGACATCCGGTCGACCTGAGCCACCTGGATGGCCAGCACACCGGGCAGCCGGAAGGTCCCCGCGGTCATCAGGGTGCCCAGCCGGATCCGCCGGGTCTCCCGGGCGAGCCCGGCCAGGGTGATCCAGGCGTCCGTCGGCCCCGGCAGCCCGTCCACGCTGCCCATGTGCAGGTAGTGGTCGGAGCGGAAGAAGGCGTCGAAGCCCAGGTCCTCGGTGGCCTTGGCGACGGAGAGCAGGGTGTCGTAGTCGGCCCCTTGCTGGGGCTCGGTGAAGATGCGCAGATCCATGCTTCCATCCTGCACCGTTCGCCCGCCGCCGCCCGCCCGGCCCACCCGGCGCCCGCGCGGCGGCCAGCCTGCCAGCCGCCCCGGCGGCCCGACCGCCAAGACCGGCTACCGGCTACCGGCTACCGGCTACCGGCTACCGGCTACCGGCTACCGGCTACCGGCCACAGCGCCCCGGTTACCCGGGACTCGGCCCGTGACCCGCGCCCCGCGAGCCCTCGCAGCGGGCACCGCGGGGACGGCCGGTTGAACCTCAGGCCGCGCCGCCGCGTTCCCGGACCTCCACATGCCGAAGGATGCCCTGGACCCGGTCCCTGGACTCGTCGGCGGCGTCCATGGACTCCACGCAGCTCCAGTACAGCGCCTCTTCCTCGGTGCCGGACGCGACACCGACCAGGGCTATCCCGGCGTCCCCGAGAAGCTCCGCGAGGGCCGGTAACGCCCGGCGCAGGTCACGCACTTCGGTCAGCTGGGCCGCCCGTATACAGCCGCCGCCCGCCCCCCGGAGCTGTACCGCCCGGTACTGAAGGGCACCGCGGGCCCGGCCGGCCGCTTCGCACAGGCCACACGCCTCGACCCGTGCCTCCGGCGGGCCGTGCAGCGCCAGATGTCCGCCGATGGCTTCCGCCAAGGCGTGGGCCTGCCACGCCTCGACGACGATTTCCTCCTCTGTCCCGGCCTGCGCCAGGGCATGCCGACTGGCACCGATAAGCCGCATCGCGTCCATGCCCCGAACCCCTCTCGACGGACTCGCCGCACCCGTTAACCTTCCACTACCCAGAGTGATGGTCAACAGGCCGAAAAGCTAGGGGAATTCAGATATCTGTTGACAGAAGTTGCGCTGTGGATAACTCGATCACTACGAAGAGTGACGATGCGAGATCTTGGGGTCCTCCACGGGGAAGCGCTGCTCGTTGCGGTCGATCTTCGCGGAGAGCGCCGCCAGCGGATCGATGCCCAGGACACCGCAGAACTGCAGCAGATACGCGAGCACATCGGCGACCTCGTCCTCGACCCGGTGCGCCGTCTCGGGATGATCCATCACCCGCGCCGACTCCTCCGGGGTCAGCCACTGGAAGATCTCCACCAGCTCGGACGCCTCGACGCTCAGCGCCGCCGCCAGGTTCTTCGGCGTGTGGAAGGGCTGCCAGTCGCGAGCCGCGGCGAAGGCGGCGAGTCGGCGCTGCAGTCCGGGGACGTCGGTGTCCGTGCCGGGCAGGGGTTCATGAGCATCGTCGTTCACACCCCCAGGTGTACCACTGTCACCTCGACCCCAGGCTTCCCACCCGTGGCTTCCCGCGCTCCCGTCCCGGCCGGGGCCGAGGCCTTCGCCCCCGTCCGGGACGCGGACCCCGCCCCGGAGCCGGGTCCGCCCCCGGGCCCCTTCCCGGAAGTGACTCCGGAGGCGACTCCCCCACCCGCCCCGGAAGCCGCCCCGGCGTCCACTTGCGCCCCCGAACCGGCTGCGCTCCCCGGTGCCGCCCCGGGTGCCGCCCGCGCGCTCTCCGTCCTCGCCGCCGCGCTCTCCGTCCTCGCCGCCGGGAGACCGCCGGGCGCCCCCTCCTCCGGCCCTGGTCCGACGCCCAGCCCCGCCGCGTCCCCCACCGACCCCACCAGCCGGATGTGGCCGCGGGCGCACATCCGCACCGCCACTGCGAGCAGCTCCCGCGCCTGGCGCCGGTCCATACAGCGGTCGAACCCGTCAGCCAGCACGGTCAGCGCCTGCTGCGCCGGGAGCACGTCCGCCACCGGGTCGACCTCCAGCACCCCCGGTCCGGTCATCAGCACCAGGGCGAGCGCGAGGTAGCGCAACTCCCCGTCGCCGAGCCGTTCGACCGGCATCGCGCCCAGCTCCCCCTGCTCCACCACGGCCCGTACCGCGCCGCCGGACAGCTGCTCGGCCACCAGTCCCTCCACCGGGCCCCGGCACCCGGCCCGTACCGCCGCCACCAGCGCGGCGTGCCGGGTCGCACACTCGGTGCGGGTGCGGAGCAGGACCGGGGCGAGGTTGTCGCAGGTGCCGCGCAACCGACCCTCGCCGCGCTGCGCCGGCACCCGCATCCGCTCCGGCCGGGGATCACAGGCGAAGACGGCCCGGAGGGCGATGACGACCTGCTCCGCCGCGGCCAGGGTGAGCAGCTGCCCGGCGGTCCGGCCCGAGATGTGGAGGGGCAGCAGCGCCGTCGCCAGCCGGTCGTCGGGCAGCGGGGCGCGGGTGACCGGCGCCGTGCCCGCGGTGTGCCAGGCGGCCTGGACGGAGCGCCGGCGCGGGTCGCGCAGCGCGGTTTCCAGCAGTGTCTCCCCGGCGCCGGTCATCCGCTCGCCGACCACCCGCAGCTCCGGTTCGGCCTGGACCGCGACATCGAGCCGTACCGGTCCGACCGGGCCGTCCACGGTGCAGCCGATCCGGAAGCCCCGCCTGCCCTGGGCGTCGGGCCGGGCACCGTGCGGAACGCACTTCTCCGGATCCGGGAACACCATGTCGAGGGGTTCCCCGCCCGCTAATCGGGACAGTGCGGCATACGCTTCCAGCGCACTGGACTTGCCGGTTCCGCTGCCGCCGGTGAACAGGGTCAGCGGGCCCAGCGGGAAGGTGGCGCCGACGTGCGTTCGGTAGGCCGACAGCCTCAGTTCCGTCACCGTCGGCCGCAGCCTGGATGTACTCATGGCCGGAACGTATCCGGCGGCGATCCGCCGAACCGTTCCCTCGCGGCGTTCTTCCTACGATCGGGGTACTGCGGTTCTTGCTAGGACCGGGGTACCGCGGTGGACAGCCGCGGCTCCGCGACCTCGGTACCCACCGGGGCCAGCAGGAACACGTTGGTGTCCACCCGGTGCATCCCGCTGCTCAGCCCGAACACCACGCCGCTGGAGAAGTCCAGGATGCGCTTGGCCACGTCCGTGTCGGCGCTGGTCAGGTCCAGCAGCACCGGGATCTGCGCGGACAGGTACTCGGCGACCTCCCGGGCGTCCGCGAAGCACTGTGCGCGGATGACGACGAACCGCCGGGTGTCGGCGTCCTCGTGCTCGGGCTCGTCCTCGGGCAACGCCCGGTGGTTGGGCCAGGACGGCCATTCATTACGACCACGCAGCGGGACGACTTCGGCGAGCCCCTCCCACTGCTCGTCGGTCACGTCACGGCGGCTCACCGGACCCCCTCGCCTGCGAGCGTGCTGGATATATGCATCACACGATTCTAGGGATGACCGGACCACTCACCCGCACAGCGACACCGCGTTGCGCCCGGGAAAACCGGTGGACGCCGCGGACGCGGTGCCGCAGGCTCAGGGCTCGGGTGTCCACGTCGCGATGCCGGTCGCACACCATCGACATCACGCATCACAGCGGACACGTACACCACCGCAGCAGTCAACAGTCATCACAGGCACCAGGTCACGCCGCCGAAGGGCGCGCGACCACGGCAGGGAGCGGGTCTTTCCTCATGAGCGGCACGGGCGGTACGGCAGTGGCCTCGGCGGGCGACGAGGTGACGGTCAGGTTGGTCAAGCACCCGCGTCCCGACGTCCGTTACCCGGCGGTGGTGGTGTCCGACGACGGAAACCACGTGGTGGTCCGCGCCCCCTGGGCCGGTGCCGCCACCCGCGACTTCGGCTTCGTGCGGTTCGAGGACGGCGACGTGTTCACCGAACACTACTGGCGGGACCGCTGGTACGCGGTCAAGGAGGTCCGGAGCGGCGACGGCACCCTCAAGGGCTGGTACTGCGACATCACCCGGCCCACCGCGGTGGAGCCGGAAGGGCTGGTCGTCGAGGACCTGGACCTGGACCTGTGGCGGTCGGCGGACGGCAGCGCCGTGCTCCGCCTGGACGAGGACGAGTTCGCGGAGAGCGGGCTGGCGGAGCGCGACCCCGACGCCGCCGAGCAGGCGGTACGGGCGCTGGAGGAGCTGGAAGCCCTCGCCCGGGACGGCGGTTTCGACGCGCTGCTGACGCTGACGGCTTCCCCGGCCGCCAGCGGTAACTGACCCCGGGCCGCGGCGACCGGAGGGAAGAAGACCGCTCGCGGGCGAATGGCCCCCTTCCCTCGGTCGCCGCGGCCGCCCGGTGATCAGCCGGCCCGGCGGACACCGCCGCGCGGATCCCCGCCCGCGCTGCCGGACAGCACGAGCGGATGCGCCACAGGCGCCGGGGCCGGCGGGCTCCGGCCCGGCCCCTGACACGGCGGGCGGCCGGCTCCCTCAAGCCGGCCGGCCCGGACGGCCGGAGCGCTACCCCTTCAGGCGCTCCCGCAACTCCTCCGCGTCGGCGAGGAACCAGGTCTGCCGTCCGCGGTTGCACTCCCGGACGAAGTCCCGCAGCGCCGAACTGGCCTCCGTGTGCACGGAGATGTCGCCGAGCACGATGAGTCCCATGCGGTAGTTGACGAACTTCTGGATGATGTCCCCGGCGACCCGGGTACGCAGCCGGAAGAACTCCTCGCCGAGCCGCTCGGCCGGGAGGACGACCCACTGGGCACCCTGGTAGCCGGCATCGCCGATGAGATCCAGGGCGTCGCGTTCACTCCCGATGGTCTCGCCCTCGGCGGCGCACATCAGGACGGGCACGTCATGGATCGTCTGCAGGGTGGTCATGGGGTCGAGAGTAGTTCCGGAGGCCGATGGCGGTCGACGCCATTTGTCCGGGCGGTGCCCCGTGCGCCGGGCGCTCCCGCGGGACACCGCCCGGAGCCGTCGGCCGCACCGGGCGGTGGTCAGCGGCCGGCCGGCCTTCAGTCGCAGCTGTCCAGCATCGTGGTGAGGGTGGACCGCTCCGGCTCGGTGATGGTCAGCTTGTAGTGGTGCTTGACGTCCACCCAGGCGCGGCTGTAGGTGCACCAGTAGGTGACGTTCGGCGGCTGCCACTGGTCCGGACTCTGGTCGGCCTTGCTGCGGTTGGAGGCCGCCGAGACCGCGATGAGCTGCGAGTTCACCAGGTCGTTGGCGAACTCCCTGCGCTGCGCCGTGGTCCACTGGTCCGCCCCGGAACGCCAGGCGTTGGCCAGCGGCACCATGTGGTCGATGTCCACCTGCGCGGCGGCGGTGAGGGTACGGCCGTCGTACGGACTCTCCCAGTTCCCGGACACCGCGCGGCACATGGAGTCCCGGACGACGTCCGTACCGTCGCGTTCGAGGACGACCTCGCGGGTGTCGCACTGCTCGCCGTGCTGCACCCAGTGCGGGAACTTGGCACGGCTGTAGCCGTCCATCGAACGCGGGGCCGCGACCTCCAGCTCCCGGAGCTCCGCGCGAGCGGTGCCGACCGGCGGCGGCTCCGGCATCTGCAGCGGGACGGCCGCCACCCGGGCCACGGGCCGGTGGGCGGTCGGCGCGGCGGCGGACGCCGACGCCGGGACCAGGGCGACGGTCGCGCCCAGAGCGGCGACGGCGGCCACGGCGCGCCGGTTCCGCCCGCCGCGCCACCTCTTCCTCATGCCATTGATCATGTAAACGTCATATCGGACCGGATGTCGGGGCGGGCACATCTCACCCGGTCGGTGGCGCGCCGCCGCCGGTGCCCCCCGGGGGAGTTCCCCGGCTATCGCCAGAGGACCGAGAGGAAGGCGGCGCAGACGGTCAGGGTGGCGGCGAAGGCGGCGCCTCCCCGGAGCACGGCAGCCGGTCGCGTCGCCCCGTCCAAGCTGCCCAGCCAGGCCGCGGCGGTGCCGGCGAGCAGCGCCAGCAGCACGGCGATGGTGAGCAGGAGGGCGAGCGTGAGCTCAGGAGAACCTGCGGCCACGGGGATCCTTCCGGTCGGTGGGGTACCGCCATCGTCGACACCGCCACCACCCAAGATCAAGCAACCTGTGTACTGTCGTGTGATCTTGTGTGTGCGCCGGAGGGAGGGCGACTGATGGCGGAGCGGGATCACCTGGAAGAGCTCGCGGGAGCCTTGGCGCAGGCGCTCACACTGGCCGACCTCGGGATCGCCCGGGCGGCGAAGAAGTCGGCACTGTCCACGAACACCGTCAGCGCGGCCGTCAACGCCAAGCGCGGCAGACCCGTCCCCTCGCAGCGCACGGTGATGAGGATCGCCCAGGCCTGCGGAGCCGACCCGGGTCCCCTGCTCACGCTGAGGGAGAAGGCACGGTTCCAGAACCGGCTCGCGGATCCCGCCGACCTCCCGGCACCGAGCGGACCTGACTGGCTCCTCACGGCGGACGCCACCGAGCCGCCGGAGAGGCACTTCAACCCGCTACGCCGCGAGAACCTCGTCCGCAGCGTGGCATCCGCTCTCCGGACCGTCGAACCGGTTCCCCTGACGGGCCTGCGCGGGTTCGACGGAGTCGGCGTCTACGCGCTCTACTACGTGGGACCGCACGAGCTCTACCGGCCGGTGTCGCAGACCAGCTGCGAGACCCCGGTGTACGTCAGCAGGTCCGAGTACGGCGGGGATCGCTACGGCAGGGGCGTCGTCGACCGCCGGAACAACCCGCTGTGGCAACGTCTCACCGTGCACCGCCGCACACTCGAACGCTGCGCCGACCTCGCCCCGGAGGACTTCCGTGTCCGGTACCTGCTCACCGACGACCTGTTCATCGCGGGAGCCGAGCAGCTGACCATCAGCGACTTCCTGCCGGTCTGGAATGTCGTCCTGACGGGATTCGGCGTGCACGCCGGCGGGAGCAGACGAGACCGCGTGCCTCCCTGGCACGTCGTCCACCAGGGCGCCCTGAGGAGCCGGGTCACGGACACCCCCCAGAACACGGCGGAGTTGAGCGAGCGCGCCCGCCGGCATCTGGCGATCCACGGGTCGCGGCGCCGCCCTGAACGACCGGAGGTCAGGGCGGCTTCGCAGGGGTACGTCACAGGGCCCGAAGAAGCCCCCTGACCGGCTCGGCGTCAAGGGTCGCCGGGCGTGCCCCTGCCCTTCGGGCACACCCGCGAACCCGCGGCTCAGCGTTCCTTCTTCACCGGCTCCAGGATCGCCACGCACTCCATGTGGTGGGTCATCGGGAAGAGGTCGAAGGCGCGCAGGCGGCGGACCCGGTAGCCCTCTTCGGTGAAGTACTTCAGGTCGCGGGCGAGGGCGGCCGGGTCGCAGGCGACGTAGGCGATGCGGCGGGGGCCGAGGGAGGCCACCCGGCGGACGGTCTGGCGGCCGGCGCCGGCCCGGGGCGGGTCGAGGACGACCAGGTCGGCCTCGGTGATGCCGGTGCGCGGCAGGACCTGCTCGACCTTGCCCTGTTCGATGCGGACCCGGTCCAGGTCCTGGAGGTTGTGCCGGGCGTCCTCGACGGCGCGCTTGGCCGTCTCGATGCCGAGCACGGCGCCGGTCTCGCCGACGCGTTCGGCCAGGGCTCCGGCGAAGAGGCCGACGCCGCAGTACAGGTCGAGGGCCATCTCGCCCTTGCGCGGCATCAGGCCCTGCATCACCGCTTCGACCAGCAGCCCCGGGGCCTTGTGGTGGACCTGCCAGAACCCTCCGGCGCCGACCCGCCAGGTGCGGTCGATGGCCCGTTCCCGGACGAAGGGGCGGCCGTGCACCCGGTGCACGCCGCCGGTGTCGTCGGCCCGCAGCACCGAGACGGGCTGGTCGAGTTCGACCAGCGGAAGCCGCCCGCCGGGCTCCGGGGTCAGCAGTACCTGCCGGTCGTTCGAACCGGTGGCGGCGATCGCCTCGACGGTGGCGATCTGCGGCCAGTCGCGCCGCTCGACGCCCAGCTCGGTCACTCCGGGCGCGGCGATCAGGCAGCGGTCGACCGGCATGACGTCGTGGGAGCGGTGCTTGCGCAGCCCGGCCCGGCCCTGCTCGTCCACGGCGTACTGGACCCGGGTCCGCCACGCGGGCACCTCTCCCTTGGCGACCTTGTCGCCCGGCGCGGGTTCCACGGTGCCGTCCCAGCCCACGTCCTCGGGGGTCAGGCCGGCGAGCCGGGCGAGCTGCTCGGTGAGGACCGCGCCCTTCAGCCGGCGCTGGCCGCCGGGCGAGACGTGCTGCCAGTCGCAGCCTCCGCACCGGCCGGGCCCGGAGAACGGACAGGGCGCCTCGACCCGGTCCTTGGCGGGCTCCAGGATCTCGACGGCGTCGGCGCGCAGGTAGCGGGAGCCGCTGTCGCCCTCGGTGACCTTCGCCACCACGCGCTCCCCGGGGAGGGTGTGCCGGACGAAGAGCACCCGGCCCTCGGCGGTGCGGGCGATGCAGTGGCCGCCGTGTGCGACCGGGCCCACCTCGACCTCGTGCTCCTCGCCTACCAGCGATTCCGGGGTCTCGTCGTGCATGGCGGAGGGCTCCTGGGGGTGGGGTGCGGCGGCGGGCGCCGTCCCGCTCGGTGCGGGACGACAGCCGTTCAGTCTACGTCCCGCGGGAGCCGGTCCGTGCCGCGCGGCGGGGCGGGGCTCCGGCGCGGTGCGGTGCGGGTGTCGCAGCGGTGGCGGGAGCGGGCTCGGTGGGCCGGGGCCCGGCCCGGGCGGCCGGCGGAGTGGTGGGGGCGTCGCAGTGGGCTCGGTGGGACGCACTCCGGCCGGGCGGCGGGAGCACGGTGCGGTGGGGGCGTCCGTGTAGCGCTGCCGGGAGCGGGCGCGGTGGGGCAGGGCGCGCTCCGGCCAGGCGGCAGGAGCACGGCGCGGTGGGGGCGTGCCAGCGCTGCCGGGGGTGGGCTCGGTGGGGCGGTCCCCGGCCCGGGCGGTGGAGGGCGGCCGCCGTGGGGTGTGGCGCCGGCGGCCGCCGCCCCGTGCCGCTCCCCGGCCGTGCGGGCGGGGAGCGGCGGTCCGGGGTCAGCTGCCGGAGGGCGGCTTGCTGCCCGTCTTCTCGCGCTTGGGCGGGGTCACCGGGCCGCGGCGCACCGAGCCCGGGGCGTTCCAGTCGGCGCGCTTGCGGGCCCGCCGTTTGGCCGCCTCGGAGGAGTCCAGCTGCCAGGGCACCGAGGTCACCATCACCCCGGGGGTGAAGAGCAGCCGTCCCTTGAGCCGCAGCGCGCTCTGGTTGTGCAGCAGGTGCTCGTACCAGTGGCCGACGACGTACTCCGGGATGTAGACGCTGACCACGTCCCGGGGGCTCTCCCGGCGCAGGCTCTTCACGTAGTCCATGATCGGCCGGGTGATCTCGCGGTAGGGCGAGTCGAGGATCTTCAGCGGGACGTCGATCCCGTGTTCCTGCCACTCGTTCTGCAGCGCCTTGGTCTCGGCCGGGTCGACGCTGATGCTCAGCGCCTCCAGCTTGTGGGAGCGCATGAGCTTGGCGTAGGCGAGCGCGCGCAGCGTCGGCTTGTGGATCTTGGAGACCAGGACGATGGCGTGCACCCGGGAGGGGCGCATGGTGTCGTCGTCCTCCTCGTCGGCGACCGACAGCTCCTCGGCGACGCCGTCGTAGTGGCGGCGGATCGCGGTCATCGTGACGTAGAAGATGACCATGCCGAGCAGCGCCACCCACGCCCCGTGGGTGAACTTGGTCAGCAGCACCACGACCAGCACCAGGCCGGTGAAGAAGGCGCCGAAGGTGTTGATCGCGCGGGAGCGGATCATGTGGCGGCGCTTGGCCGGGTCCCGCTCGGTGGCCAGGTGCCGGTTCCAGTGCCGGACCATTCCGGTCTGGCTGAGGGTGAAGGAGACGAACACCCCGACGATGTAGAGCTGGATCAGCTTGGTGGAGTCCGCGCCGTAGATGTAGACGAGTATCGCGGCCGCGCCGGCCAGCAGCACGATGCCGTTGGAGAAGGCGAGCCGGTCGCCGCGGGTGTGCAGCTGGCGCGGCAGGTAGCGGTCCTGGGCGAGGATCGAGCCGAGCAGCGGGAACCCGTTGTAGGCGGTGTTGGCGGCCAGGAAGAGGACCAGCGCGGTGGCCGCCGCGAGCAGCACGAAGAGGAACGTGCCGTCGCCGAACACGGCGGCCGCGACCTGCGAGATCACCGGGTCCTGGGTGTAGTCGCCGCCGACCGGGGTGCCGTCCTTCAGCAGGTCGTGCTCGGGGTTCTCGGCCATCTTCACGTCGGTGGCCATGGCCAGCCCGATGATCCCGCAGAACATGGTGACGGCGAGGGCGCCCATCAGCGCCAGCGTGGTGGCGGCGTTCCTGCTCTTGGGCTTGCGGAACGCCGGCACCCCGTTGCTGATCGCTTCCACGCCGGTGAGCGCGGCACAACCGGAGGAGAAGGCCCGCAGCAGCAGGAACACCAGGGCGAGGCCGGCCAGTCCGGTCTTCTCGGCGTGGATCTCGAAGTCCGCGGTGGGGGCCCGCATGTCGTCCCCGGCGATCAGCCCCCGGTAGGCGCCCCAGGCGATCATGAGGAAGACCCCGACGACGAAGACGTACGTGGGGATCGCGAAGAGCTTCCCGGACTCCTTCACGCCGCGCAGGTTCATCAGGGTCAGCAGCACGATGATGAGGACCGCGCACAGGGTCTTGTTCTCGACCACGAACGGGATCGCCGAGCCGAGGTTCTCCACACCGGAGGAGATCGACACCGCCACGGTGAGCACGTAGTCGACGAGCAGGGCGCTGGCGACGGTGAGGCCCGCCTTGGGGCCGAGGTTGGTGGTGGCCACCTCGTAGTCGCCGCCGCCGCTGGGGTAGGCGTGGACGTTCTGCCGGTAGGACGCCACCACGGTGAACATCAGGACGACGACCGCGACGGCGATCCACGGACTGTAGTGGTAGGCCGACACTCCCGCCACGGACAGGACGAGCAGCACCTCACCGGGTGCGTACGCCACGGAGGACAGCGGGTCGGACGCGAAGACCGGGAGGGCGATGCGCTTGGGCAGCAGGGTCTCCCCCAGCTTGTCGCTGCGCAGCGCCCGGCCGATCAGGATCCGTTTCGGGATGTCGGTCAGTTTGGACACAACAGAGCATCGTAAGGGCTGCCCCGGGTGGCCGCCCACCCGCCACCCGGTGCGGGCGGCGGGCGGGGCGGGCGGCGGCGGTCCGGGCCGCCGGGCGGCGGGACGCGGATCAGGCCGAGGGCCGTCCGAGCCGGGCCGGGAGGGACCGGTGTCCGTTGGAGATGAAGGAGTCCACCGGGGCCAGGCCCTCCGGACCGGCGGCGAGCGTCAGGTCGGGGAACCGTTCGAAGAGCGCCGGGAGGGCGATCGCCGCCTCCAGCCTGGCCAGCGGCGCGCCGAGGCAGAAGTGCACCCCGTGGCCGAAGGCCAGGTGGTCCTTGAGCTTGCGGGTGACGTCGAAGGTGTGGGCGTCGGGGCCGTGCAGCTCCGGGTCGCGTCCGGCGGCCGCGTAGGCGGCGACGATGGCGTCGCCCTTGCGCAGCACCGGGCCGCCGTCCAGTTCGATGTCCTCGACCGCGTAGCGCAGCGGCAGGTTCGCCACCGGGGCCTGCACCCGCAGTGTCTCGTCGATCACATCGTCCCAGCTCGCCCGGCCCGACCGGACGTGCTCCAGCTGCTCGGGGTGGGTGAGCAGGGCGTGGATGGCGTTGTCGAGCAGGTTGACGGTGGTCTCGTGGCCGGCGCTGATCAGCAGCAGCAGGGTGTCGACCAGTTCCTGCTCGGTGAGCCGGGAGTCGCCGTCCTCGTCCCGGGCGGCGATCAGCCCGCTGGTGAGGTCGTCGCCGGGGGTCTGCCGCTTGCGGGCGACCAGCTCGCCGAGGATGGCGTACACCTCGCCGTAGGTGGCGGTGACCTCCTCGGGGTCGGCGGAGGTGTGGAAGATGCTGTCGACGCACTTGCGCAGCCGCAACCGGGTGGGCTCGTCGTCGATGCCGAACAGCTCGCAGATGACCTGGATCGGGATCGGGTACGCGTACCCCTCCCGCAGGTCCACCGGCTCGCCGCCGGAGCCGGCGGCGGCGAGGTGGTCGAGGAGTTCGGCGGTCATCTCCTCGATCCGCGGCCGCAGGGCGGCGGTGCGGCGGTTGGTGAACGCCTTGGCGACCAGGGTGCGCAGCCGCCTGTGGTCGGTGCCGTACGCGGTGAACATGTTCTGCACCGCGACCCAGGTGAACAGCGGCCACTCCGGTGAGATCTCACCGTTGATCCAGGCGGGCCAGTGCTGCCGCGGGTCCTTGGAGACGCGCGGGTCGGTGAGGAGTTCCTTCAGCAGTGACGGGCGGCTTACCGCCCACGCCACCACGCCGCCAGGGAGCTCCACACGCGCCGCCGGCCCGTGCGCGCGGATGCGGTCGCCCTCGGCGTGGATGTCGCTGCCTGTGGGGTCGATGACAACAGTGCCTGGCTGGCTGGACTGGCGTTCCATTCGCTGTCTCCATGGGTGTCGTCGATGTGGGCACGCGCGGGTACGGCCTCGGGTGCCGGCGCCGGCGTCGGCAGCGGCGTCGAAACGGTGAGGGGCACCGGGGGGAAGCGCACGGGCAGCGCGGCGAGCGCTCGGTGGAAGGGACCGGGCCGCCACTCCAGCCGGTCGGCCGGGACGGCGAGCTCCATGTCGGGGATGCGGTCCAGCACCTTCTCGACGGCGACCGCGGCGATCAGCCGGGCCGCGTCCTTGCTGGGGCAGGTGTGCGGGCCGGCGCTCCAGGCGAGGTGGGCGCGGTTTCCGGCCCGGTGGTCGGAGACCAGGGCCGGGTCGTTGTTGGCGGCGGCGAAACTGACCACCACCGGCTCGCCCTCGCGCAGCCGTACGCCCCCGAAGTCCAGGTCGTGGATGGGGTAGTGGACGGCGTAGTTGGCCATCGGCGGGTCCAGCCACAGCACCTCGTCGAGGGCGTCCTCGACCGGCAGGCTGCCGCCGGAGAGGTCACCGGCGAAGCGGTCGTCGGCCAGCAGCAGCCGCAGCGCGTTGGTGATCAGGTTCTTCTGCGGTTCGGTGCCCGCGCCCATCAGGACGACGATCTGGTGGAGCATCTCCTCGTCGGTGAGCTGCACCGGGTGCGCCAGCATCCAGGAGGTGATGTCGGCCCCGGGGCGGCGGCGCTTGAGCGCGATCAGCTCCAGGCCGGTCTCGGTGAGCAGGGCGTTGGCCCGCTCCGCGTCGACCCCGTCGAAGATGCCCGACATGCCCTCGACCAGCCGCTCGCCCAGCGCCGGCGGGCAGCCGAAGAGCTGCTGGAAGACCATCAGCGGCAGGACCTTGGCGTAGTCGCCGAGCAGGTCCGCCTCGCCGGTGGGGGCGAACCGGTCGATGAGGGTGTCGGCACTGTGCTCGACGTAGCCGCGCAGGGCGTTGGGGTCCACCCGGTCCAGGCTGTCGGTGACCGGCTGGCGCAGCCGGGCGTGCGCCTCGCCGTCGTTGAACAGGCAGTTGGGACGGTAGTGCATCATCGGCACCACCGGGTTGTCCGGGGCGACCCGGCCGTCGGCCAGGGCCTTCCAGCGCCGGGCGTCCTTGGCGAACTTCTCCGGGCTGCGCAGCACTTCGAGCGCGGCGGCGTACCCGGTGACCAGCGTGGCCTGCACGCCGGGGGCGAGTTCGACGGGGGCCGTCGGCCCGTACTGCCGCAGCCTGCGGTACACCGCCTGGGGGTCGGCGGCGAAGTCCGGGCCGTACAGCGGCACGCCGGCGGTGGCGTGGCCGGTGCCGCCGGCGTGCGCGGGGCACCCGGGCGGCGGCACGGCTCCGGCGTCGTAGGGGGAGGTCACACGTGCTCCTGGGTGGTGCGGGTGTGCAGGTACTGGACGAGGGAGATCAGTGCCTGGGTGGAGGAGATGCGGTCGCGGGCGTCGCAGGTCACCAGCGGGGTCTCGGGGAGGAGGTCGAGCGCCTCGCGGATCTCCGCCTCGGAGTGCACCGGCGCCCCGTCGAAGTGGTTGACGGCGACCGCGTACGGCAGGCCGTGCTCCTCGAGCAGGCCCATGACGTCGAAGGACTGCTCCAGGCGGCGGGTGTCGGCGAGGACCAGGGCCCCGAGCGCGCCGCGGGTCATGTCCTGCCACAGCCGGGTGAAGCGCTGCTGTCCGGGCGCCCCGAACAGGTAGAGGACCAGCGAGTCGCTGAGCGTGAGCCGGCCGAAGTCCATGGCGACGGTGGTGGTCGTCTTGTCCTTGATGCCGGCCAGGTCGTCGACGAGCGCCCCGGCCTGCGTCATGGTCTCCTCGGTGCGCAGCGGCTTGATCTCCGACAGGGAGCCGACGAAGGTCGTCTTGCCGACCGCGAAGTGCCCTACGACCAGCAGCTTCACCGCTGTCCGGACGGTCTGTCGCAGATAGACGCCGTTGTCAGAGACGAGCGCGGAGTCCATCGAGCACCTCCTGCAGGAGCTGGGCCTCGGGCAGCTGGGCCGAGGGGATGGGGGACCGGGTGGTGATGTGGCCGCTGTCCACGAGGTCGCTGAGCAGGACCTTGGTGACGCTGACCGGCAACCGCAGATGGCTGGCGACCTCGGCGACCGAGAGCGCGCCGCCCAGGCACAGTTCCATCAGCTTGCGCTTCTCGGGGCTGAGTCCGGACAGCGGCCGGTCGCCGTACGCCATCACCAGCGTCACCAGGTCGAACGTGTTACGGGACGGGTGGGCACGGCCGTCGGTCACGACGTACGGCCGCACCAGCCCTCGTTCCTCGCGCCGCGCCGGGGTCATGCCGGGCTGCCGATCCCCTGCCAGGTGGAGCCCTGCCGGGGCGGGCTGGTCAGCTCCTTGCCGAGCCGGTCGACCAGCTTCTGCATCCGGTAGGAGACCGCCTCCATGTCCACCTCGGCGGTGGCGGACACCGCGAGGTAGGCGCCGGGGCCCGCGGCGATGAGGAAGACGTAGCCGTTCGCGAACTCGACCAGCGTCTGCTGCCAGGGGGTCTCCTCGCGGCCGCAGAACTCGGCGGTGCTGCGGCTGATGGACTGCAGGCCGGAGAGCGCGGCGGCCTGGCGTTCGGCTTCGTCCCGGTCGATGCCCTCGGAGTGGGCACGGAGCATGCCGTCCGCGGAGAGCAGGATCGCGTGCCGCGCCTCCGGCATCTTCACGACCTCGTCGAGCATCCAGCCCAACTCGTTGTTCATGTGGTCGTTCATGCCTGGCGGTTCCCTTCTTCGTGGTGAGGAGCGGTGTCGTCCCGGTTCCCCGCACGGCCGGACCGGGTGCCGCGGGCAAAGGCGCCCATGCGCCGGGCGGTCTCCTCCGCCGAGCGGACGGCGTGTGAACCGGTGTCGGACTCCGCGGGCGCCGGCTGGGCCTCGGCCGTCGGCCAGTCGTCCACCGGCTGGGCCGCGGGCTGCCGGCGGCGGCGCTTGGGCAGCCCGCCGGGCGTCGAGGGATAGACGCGCGGCACGTCGTCGCCGGGCTGCGGGTGGCCCAGCGGGGTGCGGGGCTCGGGCGCCGTCGCGCGGTGGGCCGGGGTGGGCTGGGGCTGGGGCTGGGCGGCCGGGGTCGCGGGGGCGGGCATGGTGTGCGCTCCGTCCGGTTCCAGATGGGTGAGGAGCGCGCTGGGCAGGAAGAGGACCGCCCGCACACCGCCGTAGGGAGACCGGGTGTCCACCGAGACGCTGAACCCGTAGCGGGCGGCGAGCACGCCGATGACGGGGAAGCCGAACTGGGGCGGGTCGCCGAGGCGGGCGACGTCGACCGGCCGCTGTCCGGACAGCCACGCCTGGGCGCGCTGCACCTCCTGGCCGTCCATGCCGACGCCGGCGTCGTCGATGACCACACAGGCACCGTTGTGGACCGGCTGGAGGCTGACCTCCACGGTGGTGTTGGGCTGGGAGTGGCGGGCGGCGTTGTCGAGCAGTTCGGCCACCGCGAGCACCACCGGCTCCACACCGCGGCTGATGACAGCGATGTCTGCCTGGGAGTGGACCTGGATGCGACGGTAGTCGCGGATCCGGGACTTGGCGCCGCGCACCACGTCGGTGAGGGAGGAGGCGGCGCGCTGGCGGCCGGGCCACGATCCGCACAGCACGGCGATGGCCTGGGCACGGCGGCCGAACTGGGAGTTGGCGTGGTCGATCTCCAACAGGTCGCGGAGCACGTCGGGGTTGTCGTGCCGGTCCTGCATCTCGGAGATCGACAGCTGCTGTTCGTGGGCGAGGCCCTGGAGGGCCCGCATCGACGCCTTCAGTGCGGCCTTCGCCGACACGTCGGCCTTGGCCTGGGCCTTCTCCACGGCCTGCTGGAACAGGTCCGACACGGACCGCAGGCTTGCCGCGTAGGCCGTCCCGGCGAGTCGTTCGTCGAGGAGTCCGGGGAGCGGCGCCGGGCCGCCGGAGGCGTCCGTCACGGCCGGGAGGCGGACCGCGACGAGGTGCCGGAGCTCCTCGTCACGTGAGCGGAGACTGCCTTCCAGAGCGGTGTTGCGCTTGCGCACGGCGGTGGTGATCCGGTGCTGACGGAGCAGCAGGACCAGGACGACGGCTACGACCGCGGCCAGGCACCAGACCAACACCTCCGATATGTGATCTGTCATCGGTTCCTCATGGACGGGGGGCTTACAGAAGTCCAGAAGCGGAATAGCGCGATCATCCTAGCCACGACGGTGACCAAGTGTCCGTTCGCCGTCACAATTTGCGAATGAGTGCGGCAATTGACGCGCCCCGCGACCGCCCGTGCACCCCGGCTCGCGACCGGACCGGCGCGGTCGCCCAACCGACCCGCCCGACCTGCGGGTTTGCGGTCGCCAACCGGCCCCGGCCCGGCCCGGTCCGGGGCCCGCCCCGCCCGTTCCCGCCGTCCGGAACCGGAGGGCGGGACGGTCAGGGGCCGTCGAGGACCACCGAGCGGGTGAGGTTGCGGGGAGCGTCGGGGTCCAGGCCGCGGGCGGTGGCGACGGCGACGGCGAGCCGCTGGGCGCGCACGAGTTCGGCCAGCGGGTCCAGGCCGCCGGACACCCACATGCCGCCCGCCGCCCGCACCTGCCCGGCCAGCCCGGCCGGGGCCTCGCCCAGCATCCAGGTCGCGGTGGTCGGCGAGGTGATGCTGATCGGCCCGTGCCGGTACTCCATCGCCGGGTACGCCTCGGTCCAGGCCAGTGCCGCCTCCCGCATCTTCAGCGCGGCCTCGTTGGCCAACCCCACCGTCCAGCCCCGGCCGAGGAAGGTGAACTGGGTACGGTCGACCAGCCCCGCGGGCAGCGGCTCGGCGAGCGCGGTGCGCGCGTCGGCCACCACCGCGTCGGAGTGCAGGCCCAGATGGGCGCGGAGCAGGGTCAGCGCGGTGGTGGCGAACCGGGTCTGCACCACCGACCGTTCGTCGGCGAAGTCGAGCACCACCACGTCGTCCGCGGCCGTCATCACCGGTGTGCCGGGATCGGCGGTGACCGCGGTGGTCCGGGTGGTGCCGCGGACCTGTGCGAGGAGGCGCAGCACCTCGGTGGTGGTGCCGGACCGGGTGAGCGCCAGCACCCGGTCGTAAGCCCGCCCGACGGGGAACTCGGAGGCCGGGTAGGCGTCCGTCTCGCCCTGCCCGGCGCCCTCCCGGAGCGCGGCGGCCGCCTGGGCCATGAACAGCGAGGTGCCGCAGCCGATCACCGCGACCCGCTCCCCCGGTCGCGGCAGCGCGGCCGCGTGACCGGCGGCCAGCTCCGCCGCGCGCTGCCAGCACCCGGGCTGGTCGGCCAGTTCCTTCTCCACATGACTCACGGTGCACTCCCGCCCCGGTTACCCGAATCGACACGCCATCATGATTATTCGTGCAACATATAGCCGTGTTGCGCGCAACTTCAAGCATGGGGCGGGGTGCAGCTAGGGTCGCCGGGGACGGATGACGAATGGAGAGCCCCGATGTCCCGCGACGCCCGCTGGAAGGAACTGCTGGAACTCCTCGTGGAGCGGGGCCGGCTGGACGTCGAGGACGCGGCGACCGCCCTCGGGGTCTCCGCCGCGACCATCCGGCGCGACTTCGACCAGCTCGCGGAACAGCAGATGCTGGTGCGCACCCGCGGCGGCGCCGTGCTGCACGGCGTCTCCTACGAACTCCCGCTGCGTTACAAGACGTCCCGGCACGCCTCGGAGAAACAGCGGATCGCCGCCGCGGTCGCCCGGCTCATCACCCCCGGGGAGGCGGTGGGGCTCACCGGGGGCACCACCACCACCGAGGTGGCCCGGGCGCTCGCGGTCCGTCCCGACCTGACGGACGGCTCCCCCGCGCTCACCGTCGTCACCAACGCGCTCAACATCGCCAACGAGCTGGCCGTCCGCCCGCAGTTCAAGATCGTCGTCACCGGCGGGGTGGCCCGGCCGCAGAGCTACGAGCTGGTCGGGCCGCTCGCCGCGGGGGTGCTCGGCCAGGTGTCGCTGGACACCGCGGTGCTGGGCGTGGACGCCTTCGACGTGACCGAGGGAGCCGCCGCCCGGGACGAGGAGGAGGCGCTGATCAACCGCATGCTCTGCGACCGGGCGGCGCGCGTCGTGGTGGCCGCCGACTCCACCAAGCTCGGGCGGCGCGCGTTCGCCGCGATCTGCGGCACCGCGCGGGTCGGCACGCTGGTCACCGACACCGGGGTGCCGGAGGCGACGGCCGCGGCGTTCACCGAGGCCGGGGTCACCGTGGTCACCGCCTGAGGCCGCCGCGGCCCGGCGCCGGTCGCCGCGGACGCTGGGCTCGCCGGCGCCGCCGCCGCGGACCCGCCCGGTCCGGGCCGGGCACGGCGCCGGCCCTGCCGCGGCCGGGCCCCGGCGCCCGCCCCACGCCGAGCCGTCATGTGCGCGTCGGCCCGTTCGGGGTTGACGCTACGGTGGTCCCAGACATGCTCGAGGTCGGCGTCCCCGTCGCCTCCGGCGTCGAGAGCCGGCAGCCGGGAGCCCACCGTGGCCCGCCGCGCCGGACGAACCGAGAAGGAAGATGTGAGCAGGTTGTTCAGGACAGTCAGCGGACCGGCCCGGAGTGCGGAGTAGGGGGGACGATGCACATCGTCATCATGGGCTGCGGCCGGGTGGGCGCCGCGCTGGCCCAGACCCTGGAGGCCCAGGGGCACACGGTCGCGGTGGTCGACCGGGACCCGACGGCCTTCCGCCGGCTGGGGGCCGGTTTCGGCGGCCGCCGGGTGACCGGTGTCGGGTTCGACCAGGACACCCTGCGCGAGGCGGGTATCGAGGAGGCCGGCGCGTTCGCCGCGGTGAGCAGCGGTGACAACTCCAACATCATCGCCGCCCGGGTGGCGCGCGAGATGTTCGGCGTGGAGAACGTCGCGGCCCGCATCTACGACCCGCGCCGGGCCGAGGTCTACCAGCGGCTCGGCATCCCGACCGTGGCCACGGTGCGCTGGACCGCCGACCAGATGCTGCGGCGGCTGCTGCCGTCGGGCTCCGAGCCGCTGTGGCGCGACCCTAGCGGCGGGGTGCAGCTCGCCGAGGTGCACACCGCACCGGCCTGGGTCGGCCACAAGATCAGCAAGCTCCAGGAGGAGACCGGTGTCCGGGTGGCGTTCCTCACCCGGCTGGGCGAAGCCATACTGCCCACGTCGCAGACGGTGCTGCAGGAGGGCGACCTGGTGCACGTCATGATGCGCTCGGACGAGGTCGAGAAGGTCGAGGCCGCCTTCGAGCACGGACCGGAGGACGCGCGATGAGGGTTGCCATTGCCGGAGCGGGCGCGGTGGGCCGGTCCATCGCCGGTGAGCTCCTGGAGAACGGACACGAGATCCTCCTGATCGACAAGGCGCCAACCGCCATCTCGGTGGAGCGGGTGCCGCAGGCGGAGTGGCTGCTCGCCGACGCGTGCGAGATCACGTCGCTGGACGAGGCGGCGCTGCAGGGCTGCAACGTCGTCATCGCGGCGACCGGTGACGACAAGGTCAACCTGGTCGTCTCGCTGCTGGCGAAGACCGAGTACGGCGTGCCGCGGGTGGTCGCGCGGGTGAACAACCCGAAGAACGAGTGGCTGTTCAACGAGTCGTGGGGCGTGGACGTCGCCGTCTCCACGCCGCGTCTGATGTCCGCGCTGGTGGAAGAGGCGGTGAGCGTCGGCGATCTGGTGCGGCTGCTCCGCTTCAGCCACGGCGACGCCAACCTGGTGGAGCTGACCCTGCCGCCGGAGGCGGCGCTGGCCGGCACCCGGGTCGGCGAGGTGGACTGGCCCGAGGACACCAGCCTGGTCACCATCATCCGCGGCACGCGCGTCCTGGCGCCCAGCAAGGACGACGTGCTGGAGGCCGGTGACGAGCTGCTGTTCGTGGCCGCCCAGGCGCGCGAGGAGCAGTTGGAGGACCTGCTGTCGGTCCGCCGCGAGGACATCTGAGACGGCAGCCGCGAGACGCGCCGGGGCCCGGGAAGAGAGGATCTTCCCGGGCCCCGGCCGCGTTCCGCGGCACCGTTTCAGTGGGCGCGCGGCGGCTGCCGTTCCGCGGACTCGGCACGGGCCTGGTCGACGAGCCCGTCGGTCCAGTCGGCGAGCAGCGGCCCGGCGGCCCGCTCCGCTTCCGCCGCCTCCCGCTGGGACCGCTCGCGCTCCCGCTCCGCCTGCTCCTCGGCCTCCATCTCCGCGATCACGTCGATGGGCGGCGGCGCCTTCGCCAGGAAGATCCAGGTCAGATAGACGCAGAGCAGGAACGGCGGGATGCCGAGGGCGACCTTGACCCAGCCGAGCTGGGTGGCGTCGCCCCACCAGTACAGCGGGAAGAGGATCGCCGACTTGGCGAGCAGCACCAGCCCCCAGGCCCAGGTGGCCTTGGTGTACGCGACGAACCGGCCCGGGTTCCGGGTCCGCCAGGAGAGGTTCTCCTTGAGGATGGGGCCGAGCAGCACCCCGATCAGCGGGAACCGGAAGATCGCCGACAGGATGTAGGCGAGGGCGAAGCCCAGCGTGTAGAGCATGCCGGGCAGGTAGAAGTTCTTGGCGTCGCCGGACATCATCGCGAACACGGCGCCGAAGGCGACCCCGAAGACACCGCTGAAGGCGTGCTTGAGGGTCTCCTTGCGGACCAGCCGGGCGACGGCGAGCAGCAGCGTGACGCCGAGTGCCGCGATGGCCGCGAGATGGATGTCCCGCTTGATGGTGTAGAGCAGCACGAAGATCAGGCCCGGCACGGTGGTGTCCACCATGCCGCGCACCCCGCCGAACGCCTCCAGCAGGGCGGTGTCCGCCGCCGCCCTGCTGCGCGCGGCGTCGGAGGCGTGCTCGCCCCCCGCGGCGTCCTGATCGTTCGGGGCCCGCTTGTCGTCAGACGTCACCCGCTACTCCTGTCCGAGCGGTCGGAGTTCGTACTTGGGGTTGAACAGCACCCGGCGCCCGTGACTCATGGAGATGCGGCCGGTGGCGATCAGTTTGCGGCCGGGCTCTATCCCGAGGATGGAGCGACGGCCCAGCCACACCACGTCCAGGGCCGCGGTGCCGTCGAACAGCTCCGCCTCCAGGGCGGGCACTCCGGCCCGCGGCCGCAGTGTGACCGTGCGCAGCGTACCGGTCACCGTGACTATCTGCCGGTCACCGCACTCGCCGATCTTGGTGCAGCCCGCGGCCTCCGCGTCCTGCTCCAGTTCGGCGGAGTGGAGCTCCTCCTGGGAGCTCGACAGCCGGTCGAGCATCCGCCGGAAGCGACCGGCGGGCTTCTCGGGTCGGGTAACGGCACTCATACGGCCAGCGTACCGGGGAGGACCGGCCGGATCACCGTCCGCGCGGCGGCGGTCCGTCACACCCGGGGGTGCCGCGCGTCCCCCGGCCCGGGGCCGTGCCCGCCCCCTTCCGCGACCCGCGGCGGGCCGGCCGCGGGGAGGGCGGGGCGCCGCCGGCGGGCCCGGCCGCGCCGGCTCACTCCTCGAAGCGGTACCCCATGCCCGGCTCGGTGATGAAGTGCCGCGGGTGGGACGGGTCGGCCTCCAGCTTGCGGCGCAGCTGGGCCATGTAGACGCGCAGGTAGTTGGTCTCGGTGCCGTAGGTGGGCCCCCACACCTCCTGGAGCAGCTGCCGTTGGCTGACCAGGCGGCCGGTGTTGCGCACCAGCACCTCCAGCAGGTGCCACTCGGTGGGGGTCAGCCGCACGTCGCGGCCGTCCCGGTTGACCTTCTTGGCGGCCAGGTCGACGGTGAAGGCCTCGGTCCGGACGACCACCGGGGCGTCGTGCTGCCCGCCGGGTTCGGCCCGGCGCACCGCGGCGCGCAGCCGGGCGAGCAGTTCGTCCATGCCGAACGGCTTGGTGACGTAGTCGTCGGCTCCGGCGTCGAGCGCCTCGACCTTCTCGTCGGAGGTCTGGCGGGCGGAGAGGACCAGGACGGGGACCCGGGTCCAGCCGCGCAGTCCCCTGATCACCTCGACCCCGTCCATGTCGGGCAGCCCCAGGTCGAGGACGACCACGTCGGGGTGGCGGGCGGCGGCCAGCCGGAGGGCGGTGGCGCCGTCCGGGGCCGCGTCCACCTCGTATTTGCGCGCCTTGAGGTTGATCACCAGCGCCCGGACGATCTGCGGCTCGTCGTCGACCACGAGCACCCGCACCGGCGGCCTGGCGGCCTCCCCGGCGGTGGCCGGGGCGGCGTCCTGCCCGGAAGGTAGCGGCATCTGGCGACCTGCCTTTCTGTTCTGGAGCTGCCGGTGCGGTCGGTCGCGGGCCGGTCAGGAGGTGGCCTGGGCCGGGAGGCCGGGGCGGGCCGGGGGCCGTCCCGGCGCCGCCCGGAGGGTGAGCACCATGGTCATGCCACCGCCGGGGGTGTCCTCCGCGGTGAGCCGGCCGCCCATGGTCTCCGCGAAACCGCGGGCCACCGCGAGGCCGAGGCCGACCCCGGCGCCGCGCGGAGCGTCGCCGTACCGCTGGAAGGGCTCGAAGATGCGGTCCTTGGCGCTGTCCGGCACCCCCGGGCCGCGGTCGACGACCCGCAGCTCCACGCGTTCGCCGAGGGCGCTGGCGGCGACCAGCACCGGTGTGCCGGCCGGGCTGTACTTCACGGCGTTCTCGACGATGTTGGCGACGCTGCGCTCCAGCAGCCCCGGGTCCACGGCGACCATCGGCAGCTCCTCGGGGACGTCGAGGGTGAAGCTGTCCTCGGGGACGCCGACGAGGGCCATCGGCACCACCTCGTCGAGGTCGATCTCCCGGATCAGCGGGGTGACGGTGCCGGTCTGCAGCCGGGACATGTCCAGCAGGTTGCCGACCAGGTGGTCGAGCCGGTCGGCGCCCTCCTCGATGCCGGCCAGCAGTTCCGCCTCGTCCTCCTCGGACCAGGCCACGTCGTCGGAGCGCAGGGAGGAGACGGCCGCCTTGATCCCGGCGAGCGGGGTGCGCAGGTCATGGCTGACCGCGGCGAGCAGGGCGGTGCGGATGCGGTTGCCCTCGGCGAGGTCCCGGGCCCGGGCGGCTTCGCCGACCAGCCGCTGCCGGTCGAGGACGACGGCGGCCTGGGCGGCGAAGGCGGCGAGCACCCGGCGGTCCTCGGCAGGCAGTACCCGGCCCCGCATGGCCAGCGCCAGGTGGTCGCCCACCGGCATGTCCACATCGGCGTCCTCCGGCCGGTCGGGCGGTGGGGCGTCACCGCTGCCGGCGCTGCCCGCGCAGGTCCACGGGGCCAGGTCGCCGTCCCGCTCCAGCAGTGCCACCGATTCCATGGCGAAGGTCTCCCGGACCCGCTCCAGCAGCGCCTCCAGGCTGGTCTCGCCCCGCAGCACGCCGCCGGCCAGGAAGGACAGCGTCTCGGACTCGGCGCGCAGCCGGGCCGCCTGGTGGGTGCGGCGGGCGGCGAGGTCCACGACGGAGGCGACGGAGACCGCGACCGCGAAGAAGATCACTATGGCGACCAGGTTCTTCGGGTCCTGGACGGTGAGGGTGTGGGTGGGCGGGGTGAAGTAGTAGTTGAGCAGGAGCGAGCCCACGGCGGCCGACGCGAGGGCCGGCAGCAGTCCGCCGAGCAGCGCCGCGACCACGGTGAGGAAGAGGAAGAGCAGCACGTCGTTGGCGAGTCCGGGCCCGGATTCCAGGGTCAGCAGCGCCGGGGTGAGCAGCGCCGGCCCCAGCACGCCGGCCAGCCAGCCGGTCACCAGCCGGGAGCGGCCCAGCCGGGCGCCGCGGGCCACCGGCAGCCCGCGGCCCTTGGCGACCTCGTCGTGGGTGACGATGTGGACGTCCAGGTCGGGGCCGGAGTCCCGGGCCACGGTGGCGCCGACCCCGGGGCCGAAGACGTACTGCCAGGTCTTGCGGCGGCTGGAGCCGAGCACGATCTGGGTGGCGTTGACGCCGCGCGCGAACTCCAGCAGGGCGTGCGGAACGTCCTCCCCTATGACGTGGTGGAAGGTGCCGCCCAGGCTCTCCACCAGGGTGCGCTGGACGGCCAGTTCCTTCGGGGAGGCGGAGGTCAGACCGTCGCTGCGCACGATGTAGACCGCGAGGATCTCGCCGCCGGCGCCCTTGGCGGCCATCCGGGCGGCGCGGCGGATCAGGGTCTGGCCCTCGGGTCCGCCGGTGAGGCCGACGACGATGCGTTCGCGGGCGTTCCAGATGGTGGAGACCCGGTGGTCGGTGCGGTACTGCTGGAGGTACTCGTCGACCCGGTCGGCGGTCCACAGCAGGGCGAGTTCGCGCAGTGCGGTGAGGTTGCCGGGCCGGAAGTAGTTCGACAGGGACGCGTCGATCCGGTCCGGGGCGTAGATGTTGCCGTGCGCCATGCGGCGGCGCAGTGCGTGGGGCGACATGTCGACCAGCTCGATCTGATCGGCGCGGCGGACGACCTCGTCGGGCACGGTCTCCCGCTGCCGTACGCCGGTTATCGACTCCACCACGTCACCCAGCGATTCCAGGTGCTGGATGTTGACCGTGGAGACGACGTCGATGCCGGCCCGGAGGAGTTCCTCGACGTCCTGCCACCGCTTGGCGTTGCGGGAGCCGGGGACGTTGGTGTGGGCGAGTTCGTCGACCAGCGCCACGGCGGGGCGGCGGGCGAGGACGGCGTCCACGTCCATCTCGGTGAAGGCGGCGCCCCGGTACCCGACCTCCTGGCGCGGGACGGTCTCCAGCCCGTGCAGCATGACCTCGGTGCGCGGTCGTCCGTGGTGCTCCACCAGGCCGACGACGAGGTCGGTGCCGCGTTCCACGCGCCGGTGGCCCTCGGAGAGCATCGCGTAGGTCTTGCCGACGCCCGGTGCCGCCCCCAGATAGATCCGAAGCTTCCCGCGTGCCATGGCCCCATCTTCTTACCCGGGCCGGTAGTCCGCCCTGTGTGTCGTGTCCGGTGCCGACTCTACGGCGCCGTCGGGCGACAAAACGGACGAAGGGCGTCCGTATGGTGCGACTTTGATGCACCCCTGACGCCCGGCGGCAACGGAAAACCGCTCGCCACCCGCGCGTGGGGTCACGATCATGACGACCATGACCGAATTGGTGACCGCACACACCTCGGCGCTCGGCGCGGGGACGCTGGCGGCGATCCGGAAGCTGCTCGACGACGCTTTCGAGGGGGATTTCGACGACGAGGACTGGGACCACACACTCGGCGGCATGCACGCGCTGCTGTGGGAGGGCGACCTGCTGGTGGCGCACGCCGCGCTGGTCCAGCGGCGGCTGCTGCACGGCGGTCGGGCGCTGCGCACCGGCTATGTGGAGGGCGTGGCGACCCGCGCCGACCGGCGGCGCCGCGGCTTCGGCACCGCCGTGATGGGGGCGCTGGACCCGGTGCTGCGCGGCGGGTACGAACTGGGCGCGCTGTCGGCGGCCGACGAGGCCGCCGCGCTGTACCGGTCGCTGGGCTGGCAGTGCTGGCAGGGGCCCACGTCGGTGCTGGCGCCGGGGGGCGTCGAGCGCACCGAGGAGGACGACGACTCGACGTTCGTCCTGCCCCTGACGGCACCGGTGGACCTGACCGGGGAGCTGGTCTGCGACTGGCGTGACGGGGACGTCTGGTAGTCCCGGACGACGCCCGCCCCCGGGGTGCCGCCTTCCGAGGCGGCGGCGTGACCGGCCCGGGGGCCCGCGTCCGCTCGTGTCCTGCACGGCGGGCGCGGGCCCCCGGGGGCGCTCAGCTCGGGGGCGCTCAGCCCCGGGCGAGTTCCCGCAGGGCGATGTTGAGCTTCAGCACGTTGACGTGCGGCTCACCGAGGAAGCCGAGCAGCCGCCCGTCGGTGTGGTCCTGGACCAGCCGCGCGACCTCGTCCTCGGGCAGGCCGTTCGCCCTGGCCACCCGCGCGACCTGGAGCTCGGCGTACGCCGGCGAGATGTCCGGGTCGATGCCGGAGGCGGAGGCGGTGACCGCGTCCACCGGGACCCGGCCGGGGTCGACGCCGTTGAACGCGGCGACCCGCTTCCGCCGCTCCCGGACGGCGGCGAGCAGTTCCTCGCTGTCCGCCGCCAGGTTGGACGCACCGGAGACGACGAGGTCGTACCGGGTGTTGAGGGAGTTGGTCCCGGCCGCCGACGGCCGCGGCTGGAACCACCTGGGGTCCGGCAGCGGGTTGCCGTCCCGGTCGGTCCGGTCCAGGTCGAAGGTCTGGCCGAGGTGCTCGGAGCCGACGACCCGGCCGTCCACCGTGATCTTCGAGCCGTTGGCGTTGTGGTGGAAGGCGGCCTGGGCGATGCCGGTGACCACCAGGGGGTAGAGCACGCCGCAGACCAGTGTGAGCACGAGGAGCGCGCGGATTCCGGCGCCCGTCAGCCGGGCCGCCCCGCGCAGGGAGTTGTTCATGATCGTCACCCGATGCCAGGGATGAGGGAGATGAGCAGGTCGATGAGTTTGATCCCGACGAACGGCGCGACGAGTCCGCCGAGGCCGTAGACGGCGAGGTTGCGGCGGAGCATCCGGTCGGCGCTCATCGGCCGGTAGCGCACGCCCCGCAGGGCGAGCGGCACCAGCGCGATGATGATCAGCGCGTTGAAGACCACCGCGGAGAGGATGGCCGACTGGGCCGAGTCCAGCCGCATGACGTTGAGGGTCTCCAGCCCCTCGTAGCCGGCCGCGCCCGCGAAGATCGCCGGGATGATCGCGAAGTACTTCGCCACGTCGTTGGCGATGGAGAAGGTGGTCAGCGCGCCGCGGGTGATGAGCAGCTGCTTGCCGATCTCCACGATCTCGATGAGCTTGGTGGGGTCGGAGTCCAGGTCCACCATGTTCCCGGCCTCCTTGGCGGCCGAGGTTCCGGTGTTCATCGCCACCCCGACGTCGGCCTGGGCGAGCGCCGGGGCGTCGTTGGTGCCGTCGCCGGTCATCGCGACCAGCCGGCCGCCGGCCTGCTCCCGCTTGATCAGCGCCATCTTGTCCTCGGGCGTGGCCTCGGCGAGGAAGTCGTCCACCCCCGCCTCCTCGGCGATCGCCTTGGCGGTGAGCGGGTTGTCGCCGGTGATCATCACCGTCCGGATGCCCATCCGGCGCAGCTCGTCGAACCGTTCCCGCATGCCCGCCTTGACGACGTCCTTGAGGTGGACCACACCGAGGACGCGCGGGCCGTCGGTGTCCTCGACCGCGACCAGCAGCGGGGTGCCGCCCGCGGCGGAGATGCCGTCGGCCTTCTCACCGGCGCCGGGCGGCACCGTGCCGCCGCGCTCGGTGACCCAGGCGGTGACGGCGGCCGCGGCGCCCTTGCGGACCGTGCGCACCGTGCCGTCGTCCTCGGTGAGGTCGACGCCGGACATCCGGGTCTGCGCGGTGAACGGGACGAACACGGCCCGGCCGGGTTCGCCCTCCCGTGAGGCCCGCAGGCCGTACCGCTCCTCGGCGAGGGCCACGATGGAGCGGCCCTCGGGGGTCTCGTCGGCCAGCGAGGACAGCCGGGCGGCGGCGGCCAGCTCCGGCTCGCCGACGCCCTCGAGGGGTATGAAGCCGGCCGCCTGCCGGTTGCCCAGGGTGATGGTCCCGGTCTTGTCCAGCAGCAGCGTGGAGACGTCACCGGCCGCTTCCACCGCCCGGCCGGACATGGCCAGCACGTTCCGCTGCACCAGCCGGTCCATGCCGGCGATGCCGATGGCGGAGAGCAGTGCGCCGATGGTGGTCGGGATGAGGCAGACCAGCAGCGCGGCGAGCACGATCATCGAGGTCTGCCCGTCGGCCCCGGCGTGGATCGCGAACGGCTTCAGGGTGACGACGGCCAGCAGGAAGACGATGGTGAGGGACGCGAGCAGGATGTTCAGCGCGATCTCGTTCGGTGTCTTCTGCCGGGCCGCACCCTCGACCAGGTTGATCATGCGGTCGATGAAGGTCTCGCCCGGCCTGGTGGTGATCTTGACGACGATGCGGTCGGAGAGCACCTGGGTGCCGCCGGTGACCGCCGACCGGTCGCCGCCGGACTCGCGGATCACCGGAGCCGACTCGCCCGTGATCGCCGACTCGTCGACGGACGCGACCCCTTCGACGACATCGCCGTCACCGGGGATGACGTCGCCGGCCTCGCAGACGACCAGGTCGCCGACGCGCAGGTCGGTGCCGGCCACCCGCTCCTCGGCCGCGCCGGCGCCGGTCAGCCGCCGCGCGACGGTGTCCGACTTGGCCTTGCGCAGGGTGTCGGCCTGGGCCTTGCCGCGGCCCTCGGCGACCGCCTCGGCCAGGTTGGCGAAGACCACGGTCAGCCACAGCCACCCGGCGATCGCCCAGCCGAACCAGTCGCCCGGGTCCTTGGCTGCCAGCACGGTGGTGAGCACCGAGCCGACCTCCACCACGAACATGACGGGCGAGGACACCATGGTGCGCGGGTCGAGTTTCCGGAAGGCGTCCGGGAGCGAGCGGACCAGCTGCCGGGGGGCGAAGAGGCCGCCGGAGACCCGGCTGCCGCCGGCCTCGCCCGGCGGGGTCCGCTCCCCGCCGGGAGCGGTGCGTACGGGGGTGGTGGTGCTCATGCGAGTCCCTCCGCCAGCGGGCCGAGGGCCAGGGCCGGGAAGTAGGTGAGACCGGTGATGATCATGATGGCGCCGACCAGGAGCCCCGCGAAGAGCGGCTTCTCGGTGCGCAGGGTGCCCGCGGTCTCGGGGACGGGCTGCTGTCCGGCGAGCGATCCGGCCAGCGCGAGGACGAACACCATGGGCAGGAAGCGGCCGAGCAGCATGGCCAGACCGATCGTGGTGTTGTACCAGTCGGTGTTCGCGTTCAGGCCCGCGAAGGCGGAGCCGTTGTTGTTGGCGCCGGAGGTGAACGCGTACAGCACCTCGGTGAAGCCGTGCGCCCCGCTTCCGTGGACCGAGTGCTCCGCGGTGTTGAGGATGGACTCCGGCGGGCCGGCCAGCGCCATGGACAGCGCGGTGAAGCCCAGCACCAGCGTCGGGGTGATCAGGATGTAGCAGGAGGCGAGCTTGATCTCACGGGTGCCGATCTTCCTGCCCAGGTACTCGGGCGTCCGGCCGACCATCAGGCCCGCGATGAAGACCGCGATGATCGCCATGATCAGCATGCCGTAGAGGCCGGAGCCGACCCCGCCCGGCGCGATCTCGCCGAGCATCATGCCCAGCAGCGTCAGGCCGCCGCCCAGGCCGGTGAAGGACGAGTGGAAGGAGTCCACCGCTCCGGTCGAGGTCAGGGTGGTGCTGGTGGCGAAGATCGCGGAGGCGCCGACGCCGAACCGCTGCTCCTTGCCCTCCATCGCGCCGCCCGCCTCCTGGAGCGCGGGGCCGCCGTGGTGGAACTCGGTCCACATCATCAGCGCGGTGAACCCGAGCCAGATCAGGCCCATGGTGGCGAGGATGGCGTAGCCCTGCCGCACGTTGCCGACCAGCTTGCCGAAGGTACGGGTCAGGGAGACCGGGATGATCAGGATCAGGAAGACCTGGAAGAGGTTGGTGAAGGCGTCGGGGTTCTCGAAGGGGTGGGCGGAGTTGGCGTTGAAGTATCCGCCGCCGTTGGTGCCGATCACCTTGATGGCCTCCTGGGAGGCCACCGCGCCGCCGTTCCCCTGCCGGCTGCCGCCGTCGAACCGGCCCACCTCGTGGATGCCGGCGAAGTTCTGGATGGCGCCGCAGGCCACCAGGACCACGGCGGCCACGACGGCGAGCGGGATCAGCACCCGGACGGTGCCGCGCACCAGGTCGGCCCAGAAGTTGCCCAGCTCGCCGGTGCGGGACCGGACGAAGCCGCGGACCAGGGCGATCGCGACGGACATGCCGACGGCGGCGGAGAGGAAGTTCTGCACCGCCAGGCCGCCGGTCTGCACCAGGTGGCCCATCGACTGCTCGCCCGAGTAGGACTGCCAGTTGGTGTTGGCGACGAAGGACGCGGCGGTGTTGAACGCCTGGTCCGGGCTGATCGGGGTGAATCCGAGGGACAGCGGCAGGTCGTCCTGGAGCCGCTGCAGACCGTAGAGGAACAGCAGGCTCACGGCGGAGAAGGCCAGGACGCCGCGGAGGTAGGCCGGCCAGCGCATCCGGGCGCCGGGGTCGGCGCCGATGCAGCGGTAGATCCACTTCTCGACGCGCAGGTGCTTCTCGGAGCTGTACACGGCGGCCATGTGGTCACCGAGGGGGCGGTACACCAGGGCGAGCGCGCCGATGAGCGCGAGCAGCTGGAGCACGCCGGCGAGTTCGGAACTCATCGAAGTGCTCAGAACCTCTCCGGGAAGACGAGGGCGAGGATCAGATAGCCCAGCAGGGCGGCGGCCACGACGAGGCCGACGATGTTCTCGGCGGTCACAGCTTCGCCACCCCCTTCGCGACGAGCGCCACCAGCGCGAAGACCGCGATCGTGGTGACGACGAAGGCCAGGTCGGCCATCGGGTGCTCCTAGGTGAGGTTCGATCGGACGGAACCCCCTGAGCAAAGCGCCTGTGAAGGGGTGGCGGGCCCTTCGTTGACGGCTCCCTTACGGCCATTGACGGGGCCTTGACGGTTCTCTTACGCCCCCGCTTCCACCTGCGAAAACGCCGGTGGGCCGCACTCCCGCTCAGGGAGTGCGGCCCACCGGAACGCCTGATTCAGGCCGTCGTCAGCGCACCTCAGCGCACCTCGGTGATCTCCGGGCCGCGCTGCAGCCGGTCGGCGCCGCCCGCGAACCGCGAGCCCTGCGCCTCCTCCTGCTGCACCCCGTCGGGCACCATCTGGGCGTCCTCGGGGAGCTTGAGGACGATCGGGTCGCGGGGGGCCATCGGGCCCTCACCGCGCACCACGACGGTGTCCCGGAACACCGCCTCCAGCAGGCTGCCGGTCTCGGGCTTCACCGCGCCCTGGCCGGAGATCACACCGCGCAGGAACCAGCGCGGCCCGTCCACGCCGACGAACCGGACCACCTGCACGCCGTTGGTGCCGTCCGGCAGCTGCACCGGCACCTGGGCCCGCAGCTCCCAGCCGAGCGGCCCCTCGACCTCGTCGACGACCCCGCCCTGCTGGGTGATGCCGCCGGCGATCTCGTCCCGGACCTCGGACCAGATGCCCTCCTTCTTGGGGGCGGCGAACGCCTGGAGCTGCACGGCGCTGTCCCGCAGCACCACGGTCGCGGCGACGATCGCGTCCCCGGCGACCTCCACCCGCAGCTCCATGCCCTCCACACCCGGCACGAACAGTCCGCCGAGGTCCACGCGGCCCTCACCGGGCTCACGCACCTCGGAGACGTCCCACGGCCCGTCCGGGCGCGGCGCCGGAGGCAGGGCGACCCTGCTCGCGGCGGCGTCCTCGCCTTCTTCGGCCTCCGCGGACTCCTCCGCCTCGGCCGATTCCTCGGCAGTGACGTCGAATTCCTCGACGTCTTCCTTGCTGCGCTTGCGGCGACGTCCGAACACGTCACTGTCCTTCCCGGTCGGAACCGACCGAAGCGTATCCATTCCCACCCGTCGCGCCGTCCACCGCGGCATGGCCACCGGTGGACCCGAAGCCCCCTTCGGCCCGAGCCGAACCGGGAAGCTCCGCGACCTCGTGGAAGCGCACCTTCTCGACTTGCTGGACGACCAGTTGGGCAATCCGGTCGAAACGCTCGAACCGCACGCTCTCGCGCGGGTCCAGATTGACCACGATCACCTTGATCTCTCCACGGTACCCGGCATCGACCGTCCCTGGGGCATTCACCAGCGCCACACCGCACCGGGCCGCCAGACCGGACCGCGGATGGACGAAGGCGGCGTAGCCGTCGGGGAGGGCGATGGACACTCCGGTGGGCAGCACCGCGCGTTCCCCGGGGGCGAGCTCGGCGGCCTCGGTGGTGACGAGATCCGCGCCGGCGTCCCCGGGGTGGCCGTAGCCGGGCAGCGGAACGTCCGGGTCGACCCGGCGGATCAGTACGTCGACGGGTGGGCGGGTCACACCATCCTCCTGTGGGCGGTGGCGGGCACGGTCACGGGTTCACCTCGAAGGCGCGGGCGACCCGGACCTGGTCGGGGTCGGCGAGCGCCGCGTTGATCTCCTCGGGCCGGCCGTTGTCGATGAAGTGCTCGAGGTTCACCTCGATGAACAGCGCGTCGGCGCGGACCGCCACCGGGCCGTCCGGGCCGCCGATCCGGCCGGTGGCGGTGGAGTAGATCTTGCGGCCGTACACACCGGTGACCCGGGCCTCCAGGTACAGCTCGGTGCCGACCGGCACCGGCCGCAGGAAGTCGGTCTCCAGGCGCCCGGTCACCGCGATGACGCGCAGCAGCCACTGGAGCGCGCCGAGCGCCTCGTCCAGCGCGGTCGTCAGCACCCCGCCGTGCGCCAGGCCCGGGGCGCCCTGGTGGGCCGGCTGCACGGTGAAGGTGGCGGTCAGACTCACGCCCTCGCCGGCCGTCGCCGCCAGGTGCAGCCCGTGCGGCTGCCCTTCGCCGCAGCCGAAGCACTGGTCGTAGTGCGAGCCCAGGGGTTCTCCGGGGGCGGGGGCGTCGGGGTGCCGCACCGGGGCATCGGCGTCCTCCGGCGGCGTCAGCGCTGTCGTTCTTCCACTCACAGCGCCGAACCTTACCCGCGAGGCAGGTGGCGGACGTCCGCCGTGCCAAGCTTGGGCTCATGCAGCCCTACGAAGAACGTCTGACCGCTCCCCGTTCCTGGTGGTTCGTCGCGGCCCTCGCCGGGCTCGCGATGGGAGTGATCCTGCTGCCCTTCGGCCCGCTGCCGATGCTGGGCGGTCTGGTCGGCGGCGCCGCGCTGGCGGCCGTCGTGGTCAGTTCCTACGGCTCGGTACGGGTCCGCGTGGTGGCCGACTCGCTGGTCGCGGGGGACGCGCGGATCCCGGTCGCGGCGCTCGGGGAGGCACAGGTGCTGGACGCCCCGGAGGCGGCCGCCTGGCGTACCCACAAGGCCGATCCGCGGGCGTTCATGCTGCTGCGGGGCTACATCCCGACCGCGCTGCGGATCGAGGTGACCGACCCCGCGGACCCGACGCCGTACCTGTACGTGTCCACCCGGGACCCGCGGCGGCTGGCGGCGGCCCTGGACGCGGCGCGCGCCGCCGGCTGACCGGCCCCCGGCGAACGCCGCGGCCGGGCGGCACGCGGTTCGGCCGGGCGGCGGCCGGGCGGCCGAGGTGGCCGGTGGCGGTACGGGTGCGGCCTGCGTGGCGGCGGTGCCGCGCGGGCGGCCCGGACACGCCGGACGGGGCCCTGGCGGGCGGCGGTGGCGGAGTGGGCCGCTGCCCTGCCGGGGCGGCGGAACGCGGGCCTCCGACGGCCCGGGAAGGGCGTGCAGCGGGCCCGGATGAGACCGGGAACGGCGCGGGTCGGGCCCGGTGGGGCCGGGCAGCGGCCGGGCCGGTCAGCCCGCGGCGGCCGGAACCGCGGTGGACGGCGGGGTGCCCCACGGCACCTGGCGGGACCGCAGGTCGGCCCGGATCCTGGCCGCGAGTCTGGCCGTCTCGCGGCGATTGGTCGCGGCTCCCACGACCGCGCCCATCAGGAAGGGCGTCAGGCCGGGCAGGCTGCGGAAGGAGCGTTTGAGCACCCGCTGCCGCAGTTGCCGGCGGAGTTCGCCGCCCAGGGCGGCGTCCACGGTCACCGGGGCGTGCACGTCGACGCCCCGCTCCTGGCTCCAGGAGCCGAGGTAGGCGGCGGTGCGCTGGTGCAGCGCGCCGGGCGCCCGCAGCCCGTACACCTCGTGCAGCTCGGCGACGAGCTTGAACTCCACCCAGGCCACGCCGACGATCTCGGCGGCCAGCTCGGCGGAGACGGCGGGCGGGACCGGCAGCATCGCCACGGCTCCGACGCCCGCGCCCACGGTGGAGGTGCCACGCATGGCACCGGCCACCAGTCTGTCCGCGAGCTGCTCCGGGCCGAGCCCGGGGAACTGCGCGCGCAGCGTGGCGAGGTCCCGGACCGGGACGCGCGGGGCCTGAGCGACGATGCGCTCGACGACGGTGGTCAGCCGCGTCCGCGCGCCCCATCCGCTCGTGCGGGCCCCGCGGGCGACGGCGGTCGCGAGCGAGGCCGCCCGGCCCCGCTCGACGCTCGCGTCGCCCTGCTCCGCGCTCACGCCGGTCCCACGCCCTCAGGCCGCGCAGTCACGGCAGATCGGCTGGCCGTTCTTCTCCTCGGCCAGCTGGCTGCGGTGATGCACCAGGAAGCAGCTCATGCAGGTGAACTCGTCCTGCTGGCGCGGCAACACCCGGACGGACAGCTCCTCGTTGGAGAGATCCGCGCCGGGCAGCTCCAAGCCCTCGGCCTGCTCGAACTCGTCCACGTCGACGGTCGACGCGGACTTGTCGTTCCGCCGGGCCTTCAGCTCCTCGATGCTGTCCTCGTTGACGTCATCGTCGGTCTTGCGTGGGGTGTCGTAATCCGTTGCCATGTCGCTCTCCCCCTCTGGGTGTCTGCGGTGTCTCCAGCGCACGTAACGCGTGAGAGGCCGGACTTGTGCCCGACCCGAGGCGGAGATTTTGCCTCACATCAAGGTCTGTTACTCAATCGACACCCAACCGCTCCCCTAAGTGGCGATCGGGTTGGGTGGCGAACGGGACCGTACACGGTCGCGGCGCCGCCTGACACACGGGCCCTGACGTGTACTTCCCGTGATCAGGACCCCCGGAAACCCGGATTTTCCCGGCTTTCCAGCAGGGTTGGCGATCACTCACCGTAGATGGCCGGAAATTCGTCCATGTGATCGATCACACACGTTCGGGGTGGGGTCCGGGTCAGGAGGATTCCGCCCAAAGCGAACGTCTGCCCGATCGGTGTGTGCCCCCCATGGTCTCACCTCAGAGCGGCAGAACGACCCGCATGACCAGGCCACCACCCTCGCGCGGCACCGCGGTGATCCGCCCGCCGTGCGCCCGCGCCACCGAGCGCGCGATGGACAGCCCCAGGCCGACGCCCTTGTCGCTGCCGGTACGCTCGGTCCGCAGGCGGCGGAACGGCTCGAAGATGTTGTCCAGCTCGTACGCCGGGACCACCGGGCCGGTGTTGGTGACCACCAGCACCGCCTCGCCGCCCTCGACCTCCGTGGCGACCTCCACCCAGCCGTCCGGGGCGTTGTAGCGCACGGCGTTCTGCACCAGGTTGAGCGCGATGCGCTCCAGCAGCACGCCGTTCCCCTGGACCACCGCCGGCCGCCGGAAACCCCGGAACTCCACCCCCTTGGCCTGCGCCTCGGAGCGGACCTGATCCACCGCCCGGGTGGCGACCTCGGCCAGGTCCACCGGCTTGCGGTCGACGATCTCGTTGTCGCTCCGCGCCAGCAGCAGCAGCCCCTCGACCAGCTGCTCACTGCGCTCGTTGGTCGCCAGCAGGGTCTTGCCGAGCTGCACCAGCTCCGGCGGGGCGGCGGGATCGGACAGCTGCACCTCCAGCAGCGTCCGGTTGATCGCCAGCGGCGTGCGCAGCTCGTGCGAGGCGTTGGCCACGAACCGCTGCTGCGCGGTGAACGCCCGGTCCAGCCGCTCCAGCATCTCGTCGAAGGTGTCCGCGAGCTCCTTGAGCTCGTCGTCCGGGCCGTCCAGCTCGATCCGCCGGGACAGGTCGGAACCGGCCACCTGGCGGGCGGTGCGGGTGATCCGGCCCAGCGGGGACAGCACCCGGCCGGCCATCGCGTAGCCGAACGCGAAGGCGATCACCGACAGGCCCATCAGGGCCAGCAGCGAGCGGCGCAGCAGGCCGTTGAGCGCCAGCTCGCGCTGGTGCTCCATGCAGTCGGCGACCGCCTGGTTGAAGGCGCTGTCGCTGCCGCTGGTGGGCAGCTGGCAGGCGTCGTCGGTGATCTCGTACTTGAGCTGGATGATCCGGAACGGGAACCGGCTGCCGTCGTTCAGGGCGTCGGCCGCCAGCAGGTAGATGATCGTCAGCAGCACGACCCCGGCGATCAGGAACATCCCGCCGTAGAGCAGGGTGAGCCGTATCCGGATGGTCGGCCGGAGCAGGAAGTCCGTACGGGTGGGATGGCGGTGCGGTTCCCAGTTCGGCTTCGGCGGCGCGGCGGGCGGTGGCGGAGCGGTGGCCATCGGTCAGATCCGGTATCCGGAGCCGGGCACGGTCACGATCACCGGGGGTTCGCCGAGCTTGCGCCGGAGCGTCATCACGGTGACCCGCACCACGTTGGTGAACGGGTCGGTGTTCTCGTCCCAGGCCTTCTCGAGCAGCTGCTCGGCCGAGACGACGGCGCCCTCGCTGCGCATGAGCACCTCCAGCACCGCGAACTCCTTCGGCGCCAGCTGGATCTCCCGGCCGTCCCGGAAGACCTCGCGGCGGTTGGGGTCCAGCTTGATCCCGGCGCGCTCCAGCACCGGCGGGAGGGCCACGGTGGTGCGCCGCCCCAGCGCCCGCACCCGGGCGATCAGCTCACTGAACGCGAACGGCTTGGGCAGGTAGTCGTCGGCCCCGATCTCCAGGCCGGCCACCCGGTCGCTGACGTCGCCGGAGGCGGTGAGCATCAGCACCCTGGTCGGCATGCCCAGCTCCACCACCCGGCGGCAGACGTCGTCGCCGTGGACCAGCGGGAGGTCGCGGTCGAGGACGACCACGTCGTAGTCGTTGACCGCGATCCGCTCCAGGGCGGCGGCACCGTCGTACACGACGTCCACGGCCATGGCCTCCCGGCGCAGCCCGGTGGCCACCGCATCGGCGAGCAGCTGCTCGTCCTCGACGACGAGTACACGCACGTCGCTAGTCCTTCCTTCGTCGGCGCCTGGCGGGCACGCCGGAGCGGCGCCGCGGGGGCGCCGAGCGTTCTATGGGCGCCTCCATCCTGCCCCGAAGGCTGATAAACCGGCGGTAAGAGGCGGTCGGGCGACGGTCGGGCCGGGGTGCCCGTCCGCTCGCCGGACGGTGGCCGCCGGCAGTCCTCCGGCGGCGCCGGGCGGGTGTCCCGGGCGGGCCCCGGCGCGGGGCGCGGACCCGGCCCGGGCGGGTGGCCCGGGGGTGGCCGGTACATGGACCGTCCCGGAACTAGCGGATAGCGCCCGGATTTCACTCGAATTCCCCGTGAGTTGAGGTTTCCCCGGCGACGGCGGCGGGGAGGACGAGTGCACACCCCGCGATCACGCCCTGATCCACAGGCACGCCACGACCCGCGCGACCTGGCTGCCGGACAGGGACGCGCATGTGGTCGCCGTCACCCCGGCCGTGGCCGGGGCCCCCAGGGCACACCCCCGTGCCGCCGACCCTTTACCCAGACGAGGGGGCGCCAAATGGACGCGTTCACCGCAGGCATTCTGCAGCGTATAGAGACCACCCGATCGGATCTCGCACGCGCCCGTGAGACCGGCGACGACTTCCTCGCCGACGTGGAGCAGGCCGAGCTCGAGGATCTCCAGCGCCTGGCCGCCGAGCACGGCGTCGAGGTCGGCGCCGGGATGCTCTGACCCGGCACCGCACAGCGGAGCGCCCCGGTGCCGTGCGGCACCGGGGCGCTCTCGCGTGCGGGCGGCTCCGGGCCGGGCGCGGGCGGTACGCCGCGCCCCGCCGGTCCACGGCGCCGGGTGGCGGCCTCCGGTCCGGCGCGCCCGGATCCGGCGGGATCAGTCGTGCCAGGCGCCGAGGTCCTCCAGCCTCCGCTGCAACTCCTCGAAGACACCGGGCGCGGCCGCGACCGTCAGGTCCCCGTCGGCCCGCCCGCCCGGCCTGCCGCCGGTGAGCGCCCCCGCCTCGCGCGCTATCAGCTCCCCCGCCGCCAGGTCCCAGGGGTTCAGCCCGCGCTCGTAGTACCCGTCGAGCCGGCCGCAGGCGACGTCGCACAGGTCGATGGCCGCCGAACCCCCGCGCCGGATGTCCCGCACCCGCGGCAGCAGGGCCTTGACCACCTCGGCCTGGGCGGCGCGCCGCTCGGCCAGATAGGCGAACCCGGTGCCGATCAGCGCCTGCTCGAACGGCGGGGCGGCGCGGACCCGCACCCGCTCGCCGTTGAGGTACGCGCCCCCGCCGAGCACCGCGTGACACGTCTCCCGGCGCATCGGCGCGGTGACCACGCCGACCACCGTCTCGCCGTCCCGCTCGGCGGCGATCGACACCGACCAGGACGGCAGCCCGTACAGGTAGTTCACGGTGCCGTCGATCGGGTCGACCACCCATCGCACCCCGCTGCTGCCGACCGTGCTGGCGCCCTCCTCGCCCAGCACCCCGTCGTCCGGGCGCCGCTCGGCGAGGAAGCCGGTGATCAGCCGCTCGGCGGCCAGGTCCATCTCGGTGACGACGTCGATCGGGCTGGTCTTGGTGGCCGCCACCCCGAGGTCGGCGGGCCGGCCGTCGCGCAGCAGCGCCCCGGCCCGGTCGGCCGCCTCCCGGGCGACGGTCAGCAGTTCCTGCTCAAGCTGGTGGCTCATGGTGCTCCTCGGGGTGTCGCCGGCTCCGGCCGGGGCGCCGACGCGGCCCTCGCCCCGGCCGGTGATGCGTCCGCCGGCCGCGGCGGCCGGCGCTCGGGGCGGACGGCGCCGCCCCGCGGTCATGCGTACGGGCTGTCGGCGCCCGCGGCGGCGGGTCGCGGCGCGCGCGCCGGGCAGCAGCCGACCGGGCACAGGTCGTGGCTCGGCCCCAGCGCGCCCAGCGCGCACCGCTCCACGGCACCGGGCGCCGGTGCGGCGGCCTCCTCCACCACCCGCGGTGCGGCGGTCCCGGGCCCGCCGCCGTCCGTCCCGGCGGCCGCCCGCTCGGTCGCGGCCCGCTCCAGCACCAGGTCCCGGACCGCCGCCGCGAACCGCGGGTCGGCGCCGACCGTCGCGGCCCGGCTGACCGGCAGCCCCAGCTCGGCGGCCTTGGCGGTGGCCTCGGTGTCGAGGTCGTACCTGACCTCCATGTGGTCCGAGACGAATCCGATCGGCACCATGACGGCGGCGGGTACCCCGGCGCCGTGCAGCTCCTCCAGGTGGTCGCAGATGTCCGGCTCCAGCCAGGGGATGTGCGGGGCGCCGCTGCGGGACTGGTAGACCAGCCGCCAGGGGTGGTCGGTCCCGGTCTCCGCGCGCACCGCCTCCGCCACGGTGCGGGCCACGTCCAGGTGCTGGGCGACGTAGGCACCGCCCTCCCCGTGCTCGGTGTGCGCCTCGGCGGGGCCGGAGGTGTCGGCCGCGGCGGTCGGGATGGAGTGCGTGGTGAAGGCCAGGTGGGCGCGGTCGCGCACGCCGGCGGGCAGCTCGGCGAGCGCGGCCAGGGTGGCGTCCACCATCGGCCGGACGAAGCCGGGGTGGTTGAAGTAGTGGCGCAACTTGTCGACACGGGGCAGCGGCAGGCCCTCCGCCTCCAGCGTGGCGAGGGCGTCCGCGAGGTTCTCGCGGTACTGGCGGCAGCCGGAGTACGAGGCGTAGGCGCTGGTGGCGAGGGTGAGGATGCGCCGGTGGCCGTCGGCGACCATCTCCCGCAGGGTGTCGGTCAGGTACGGCGCCCAGTTGCGGTTCCCCCAGTGGACCGGGAGGTCCAGGCCGTGCTCGGCGAAGTCCTTCCGGATCGCCTGCAGCAGTTCGCGGTTCTGCGCGTTGATGGGGCTGACGCCGCCGAACAGGAAGTAGTGGCGGCCGACCTCCTTCAGCCGCTCACGGGGGATGCCGCGGCCGCGGGTGACGTTCTCCAGGAACGGGACGACGTCGTCCGGGCCCTCGGGGCCGCCGAAGGAGAGCAGCAGCAGGGCGTCATAGGGCGCGCCCACGGCCGCGGGGCGGGGCGCTTCGGGGTGCTGGGCGGACATGTCCCCGATCCTGCCACCCGGCTCCGACAGCCCGGAAACGGACCTGCGGGCCCGTCGGGAAATGCACCTGCACTCGCCCCGGGGCGGAACGTAAGCTCTATAGCCACGTACGTTCCTTACCTGCTGATCGGCGGAGCCTCCCCCGTGCCCAGTCCCTATCGCATGATCTTCGCCGCCCCCGGCGCCCGGAGTTTCTCGGCTGCCGGATTCCTGGGCCGGATGACGCTGTCGATGATGGGCATCGGCGTGGTCACCATGATCTCGCAGCTCACCGGCCGGTACGGGCTGGCCGGAGCGGTCTCGGCGACGCTGGCGCTGTCCGCCGCCGTCCTCGGTCCGCAGATATCCCGGCTGGTGGACCGGCACGGGCAGCGCCGGGTGCTGCGCCCGGCCACCGCGGCCTCGGCCGTCGCCGTGACCGGTCTGCTGGTGAGCGCGCACGAGGGATGGCCGGACTGGACGCTGTTCGTCTTCGCCGCACTGGCCGGCTGCGTGCCGAGCGTGGGCTCCATGGTCCGGTCCCGGTGGGCGGAGATCTACCGCGGCTCGCCCCGCGAACTGCACACCGCCTACGCCTTCGAGTCGGTCGTCGACGAGGTGTGCTTCATCGTCGGCCCGATCCTGTCGATCGGCCTGTCCACCGCCTGGTTCCCGGAGGCGGGGCCGCTGCTGGCCCTGGGGTTCCTGGCCGTCGGGGTCTACTGGCTCACCGCGCAGCGCGCCACCGAACCGGTGCCGCATCCGCGCGAGCACCACACCCGCGGCTCGGCGCTGCGCTCCCGCGGTCTGCAGGTGCTGGTGGGCACCTTCGTGGCGACCGGCACCATCTTCGGCGCGGTCGACGTGGTGACGGTGGCCTTCGCCGAGGAGGAGGGCCACAAGGCCGCGGCGAGCGTGGTGCTGGCCGTCTACGCGCTCGGCTCCTGCATCGCGGGCGTGGTCTTCGGACTGCTCCGGCTGTCCGGTTCCGCCCCCCGGCGGTGGCTGCTGGGGGTGTGCCTGATGGCCGCGAGTATGATCCCCCTCCAATTGGTCGGGAACCTGCCGTCGCTGGCCGTGGCGCTCTTCGTCGCGGGTCTTTCCATCGCGCCGACGATGGTGACCACCATGGGCCTCATCGAGCAGCATGTACCACGAGCGAACCTGACCGAGGGGATGACCTGGGTGAGCACCGGGCTCGCGGTCGGCGTGGCGCTCGGCTCGTCGGTGGCCGGCATGGTGGTCGACGAAGCCGGCGCGAAGGCCGGGTACGCAGTGGCCGGAGTGGCCGGCGCGCTCGCGGCGGTGGTGGCGTTCCTGGGATACCGCCGGCTGCGGTCGGCAGAGCCGGCGGGGGCGTCCCCGCCGAAGGCGACGGGAGGGCCGGAGGCGGATGACCGTAGTGAGGACCACACCGAGCAGCACCTGGCGTAACTGGGCCGGGAACGTGACCGCCGAGCCGGCCCGCGCGGTGGCGCCTTCGTCCACCGAGGAGCTGGCCGCGGCGGTCCGCGAGGCGGCGGAGGCCGGCCTGCCGGTGAAGGCCGTCGGCACCGGCCACTCGTTCACCCCCGTGGCGGCGACCGACGGTCTGCTGATCCGCCCGGAGCGGCTCGTCGGGGTGCAGGGGCTGGACCGGGCCGCCGGCACCGTGACGGTGGCGGCCGGCACCCCGCTGTGGCAGCTCAACCGGACGCTGTCGGCGTACGGGCTGTCGCTGACCAACATGGGCGACGTGATGGCGCAGACGGTCGCCGGCGCGACCAGCACCGGCACCCACGGCACCGGCCGGACCAGCGCGTCGCTCGCCGCCCAGATCACCGCCCTGGAGCTGGTCACGGCGGACGGTTCGGTGCTGCGGTGCTCGGCGGACGGCACGCCGGAGGAGACCGCGGTGTTCGCCGCGGCGCGGCTGGGGCTGGGCGCGCTGGGCGTGATCAGCGCGCTCACCTTCGCGGTGGAGCCGGAGTTCTGGCTCACCGCGCGCGAGGAGCCGATGCCGCTGGACCGGGTGCTCGGGGAGTTCGACCGGCTCGTCGCGGAGAACGAGCACTTCGAGTTCTACTGGTTCCCGCACACCGACCGGTGCAGCACCAAACGGAACAACCGCAGCGCGGGCCCGGCGGCCCCGGTGGGGCGGGTGAGCGGCTGGATCGAGGACGAGCTGCTGTCGAACGGCGTCTTCCGGGCGGCCTGCGCCCTGGGGCGCGCGGTGCCGGCCACCATCCCCCGGATCGCCCAGCTGTCCAGCCGGGCCCTGTCCGCGCGGACCTACACCGACATCCCGTACAAGGTGTTCACCAGTCCGCGCCGGGTGCGCTTCCTGGAGATGGAGTACGCGATCCCCCGGGAGGCGGCGGTGGCGGCGCTCCGGGAGCTGCGGGCGGTCGTGGAGCGCTCCGGCTTCCGGGTGAGCTTCCCGGTGGAGGTGCGCACGGCGCCCGCCGACGACGTGCCGCTGTCCACCTCGTACGGACGGGAGACCGCCTACATCGCGGTGCACATGTACCGCGGCACCCCGCACCAGGCGTACTTCAGCGCGGTCGAGCAGATCATGACCGCGCACGGTGGGCGGCCGCACTGGGGGAAGCTGCACAGCCGTGACGCGGCCTACCTGGCCGAGGTCTACCCGCGGTTCGGCGAGTTCACCGCGGTGCGGGACCGGCTGGATCCCGGCCGGGTCTTCGGCAACGAGTACCTGCGGCGCGTGCTGGGTTCCTGACCGGGTGGCTCAGCCGGTGCCTCCGGTCCCGGTGGGGCCCGGTTCAGGTTCCGGGGCCGTCGGGGGACCGTCCGGGTCCGGCGCGGGCGCCGGGCCGCCGGCCTCGTCCTGACCGCCGGCGCCGCCGGACGGTGTGGGGGCGGGGGCCGGGGTGGCGGTGCCCTCCGGGTCCGCGGTGCGTCCCGCGCCGTCGTCCGCGCCGGGCGTCCGGTCGGCTTCCGGTTCCCGGTCCGGGCCGCCGCCGGCCGGTCCGGTGGGGTCCGTGCCACCCGGTCGGCCGGCGTCGTCCGGGGACCCGGTCTCCGGGCGGGCGGGGTCCGCGCCGTCCGGGGTGGGGTGCCCGGTGCCGGGGGTGGGTTCGGGCCGCTGGTGGGCGGGGCGGGTGACGCTGTTGCCGACCGTGGTGCCCCCGCGGTCGCCGCCCCAGACGTTCGAGACGGGGCCGCCGGCGAAGAGTTCGATCCCGGTGACGGTGGCCATGGCGAGCGCGAACACCGCACCGGTCAGCACGGCGGTGCGCTTCCAGCCGCGCAACCGGGTGCCGTGTGTCGTCGCCGCGCCGTATTCCCCGGTGCGCCGGGGGCGTGCGCCGCCGGGGGCGCGGCGGCGGGGCCGCGCCTGGGCGGTCGCTTCCCGCCACTGCTCGCCGGTCCGCCGGAACAGGTGCTGGAAGACCGATCCGCCCGCGGTGGCCACCACGCTCACCACTCCGGCGCCGATGATCGTCCCGTACACGCCCAGCCGGGAGGCGAGGACCGCGGCGGCCACCGCCGCCAGGGCGCTGCCCGCCACCTGGGCGACGCTCAGTTCGAGCCGCCTCTTTTCCGCCTTTCCGGTACCTCCGGCCGGTTTTTCCTCGCTTTCCACCCTGGTGCCCACATCCTGCCCCTGATTGATCATTCGTGCCAGCTTGCAGTCACAAATGACATGTGAGGCAATCGTGGAGTTCCAGTTCTGGCGTTTCTGTGAAACTTGACACCCGTGCACCGTTCGAAGATCCACTCAACCGGCCCGGTCACGGCCGCGGTCGGCCAACTTGGCTGGCGTGCCGGTCCACCCAAGTGGCCCGAATGGAGTACTGTGGCGAGCCCTGGCCCCGTAATCCCGTCCGGCCGCCCGGACCCAGCGGGAGGGGCCAACCAGCGGCAACTCAACCGGCGGTGCCGCGACATGGCAGGGGGATCGCTGCACAGAGTGACGTTCGTCACTATGAGTGGCGAATGAGTAACCGTGCCATAACGGCGGATCGGTGCCCAGGCCCGACACGCCGGGCAACTCGGCAATGTTGTGGCAGGCTGCACCCGGGCAGGCCACACTCGTCTAGCGGGAGAACGGCAGCGACGCACGTGACGTCGGCAGGCACCACCCGGGAGGTCCCCATGCCCGAACTGCGTGTCGTGGCCGTCAGCAACGACGGCACACGGCTGGTGCTCAAGGCTGCGGACAGCACGGAGTACACGCTCCCGATCGACGAGCGGCTCCGGGCCGCCGTGCGCAACGACCGCGCACGTCTGGGCCAGATCGAGATCGAGGTCGAGAGCCATCTGCGGCCCCGGGACATCCAGGCGCGGATAAGAGCCGGAGCCTCCGCCGAGGAAGTCGCCCAGCTGGCCGGGATCCCCGTGGACCGGGTGCGCCGCTTCGAGGGCCCGGTGCTCGCCGAGCGCGCCTTCATGGCCGAACGCGCCCGCAAGACCCCCGTCCGCCGGCCCGGTGAGAACACCGGACCGCAGCTGGGCGAGGCGGTCGCCGAACGGCTGCTGCTGCGCGGCGCCGAGAAGGACACCGCGCAGTGGGACTCCTGGCGGCGGGACGACGGCACCTGGGAGGTGCTGCTGGTCTACCGCGTCGCCGGCGAGCCGCACTCGGCCAGCTGGACCTACGACCCGCCGCGGCGGCTGGTCCAGGCCGTCGACGACGAGGCGCGGGCGCTGATCGGCGAGACCGACGACACCCCGGAACCGAGCTTTCCGTTCGTCCCGAGGATCGCCCGGCTGCCGCGGGACCGGGTACTCGACCGGCCCGAGCGGCCGGAGCGTCCCGTTCCGGCTCCCCAGCCGGACGCCGGCGACGCGGTGGCCTCGGCCGACGAGGGCCCCGGCGAGCGCGACTCGCTGACCAGCCTGCTGGAGGCGGTACCGAGCTTCCGGGGCGACATGGTCGTCCCGGACCAGCCCCAGCAGCCGGGCTCCGACGAACCGGACGAGGAGCCGGAGGTCATCGAGCCGCCGGCCGCGAGCGCGGGCGCGGGGTCGGCCTACGCCGATGTGCTGATGCCCCGTTCGGTGGCCGGTCACCGCGACCGGCTCACCGGCACCACCGACCGGCAGGCGGAAGCCGACGGGGTACGGCCCGGGCGCCGGGCCGCGGTGCCCAGCTGGGACGAGATCGTCTTCGGGACGCGGCGCAAGAAGCAGGAGTAGCGCGGCGGCCGGGTGCTCCGCGGAGCGGCCGGCCGCGTCACCCCGGCCGAGGGGCCGCCGGGCGGCGGCGAACCTGCGTGCGGCCGGCGCGCCGTGCACCTCTCACGCCGCCACCCCTGCCGCTGCCCATCCCCGCCCGGTCTCCCGCGCCGAACGGCCGACCGCCCCTGTGCGGGAGGCGGGACCGAGCGGGCACGACGGGGCCCCGAGGGCGGTGCCCAAACGTCATCACCGGTGGCCGCAAGGCGATTTCCGGCCATCCCCACACCCCGTCAGATGCCGCGCACCGGCGAGACGCCCCCGGCCGAGCGTCGGCGGGACGCCCTGGGCCGGGCGCCGACCGGACGCCCCGAGCCGGGCACGCCGCCGGGCGACCGGCCCGGTTCCGGTCCCGGCCGCCCGCATCCGGCCCGCGCGACCGCACCCCGCCGCTGCCCCGCCCGGGCCGTGCCGACGGGCCGCGCCCCGGGCGGCGGCCGTCCACCGCACCGGGGCGCGCCTCGGGTCAGCCCGGCTGCGGTCCGGTGGCCACCGGCCGGGAGGGGTCGGCGGACCACTCGCTCCAGGACCCGACGTACAGCGCCGCCGGGATGCCCGCGACGGCCAGCGCCAGGACCTGGTGGGCGCCGGAGACCCCGGAACCGCAGTAGACCCCGACCTCCTCGCCGGGCTTGGCGCCGACCGCGGCGAACCGGTCGGCCAGCTCCGCGGCGGGCAGCAGGCGGCCGTCGGGTGCCACGTTCTCCGTGGTGGGCGCGGAGCGGGCACCGGGGATGTGGCCGCCGACCCGGTCGATGGGTTCCACCTCTCCCCGGTACCGCTCGGCCGCCCGGGCGTCCAGCAGCACCCCGCGGCGCGCCAGGGCCGCCGCGTCGTCGGCGGTCAGCAGCGGCAGCGCACCGGGCACGGGGGTGAAGTCCCCCTCGGCGACGGCCGGCTGCCCGGTGGTGAGCGGACCGCCACCCGCGGTCCAGGCCGCCAGCCCGCCGTCCAGTACCCGCACCCGGGGGTGCCCGGCCCAGCTCAGCAGCCACCAGGCCCGGGCCGCGGCCCAGCCCTGGCCGCCGTCGTAGACCACCACGTCGCGGCCGGCGGTGACGCCCGCCCGGCGCATCGCGGCGGTGAACACCGGCAGGTCCGGCAGCGGATGGCGGCCCGCGGCGCCCGCCGCCCCGGCCAGTTCGGTGTCGAGGTCGACATAGACGGCGCCGGGGATGTGCCCGGCCTCGTACTCGGGACGTCCGGGCGGTCCGCCGAGCTGCCAGCGGACGTCCAGCAGGGTCGGCGGCTGAGCACCGGCCGACTCGCTCGCGAGCCGGGCGGCGGTGATGATGGCAGTCATAGAACCCAATCCTTGCGTAGGAACGCCTGCGCCGAATGGTCCCCCGGGCACCGGATGTGCGTCGCACCGCCATCATCCGGCAAGAGCACCCGCAGGCACCTCCCGGACGTAGGTCTGAGGGGGATGCGGCATACGAATCCGGGCATTCTCGTCCTGAAGCCACGGAATACGGCGCGGCCCCGGCGCAGGGCGCGACAGGTGGTGCGAGCATCTGCACGGACCCTGTCCCGTACCACCCCCCGTTCACCCTTTCAGGAGCCGATCGGCGTCTGCCGCACGGCTACCACCACGGTCCGAGGAGAGAGTGAGATGACCGAGGCACCGGCTCGGTGCGCACCGGGCACACCCTGTTGGACGAGTCTGATGGTGCACAGCCTGGCGGCTACGCAGGACTTCTACCACGCGCTGTTCGGCTGGGACTTCACGCCCGGACCACAGCAGCTCGGCGCGTACGTCCGCGGCACCCTCGACGGCCACGCGGTGGCCGGGATCGGCGAGCTGCCGGCGGGCCGCCGGCTGCCCGTCGCCTGGACGACGTACATGGCGTCGGACGACGCGGACGACACCGCCAAGCAGATCCGGGACTGCGGCGGCACGGTGGCGGTCGGGCCGCTCGACGCCGAGAAGGCCGGGCGGATGGTGATCGCCGCCGACCCGGCGGGCGCCACGTTCGGCGTCTGGCAGGCACGCGCCCATGTGGGCGCGGAACGGTTCGGAGTGCCCGGCACCCCGGCCTGGCACGAACTGGTGACCTACGAGACCGCCCGGGTCGGCCGCTTCTACGAGGTGGTCTTCGGCCACCGGGCACGGCCGGCCGAGCCGGCGGGCGGCGCGGACCGCACCACGCTGTACGTGGGGGACCGTGCGGTCGCCGCGATCCAGGGGGTGGGAACCGCCGCGCTCCGCGACCGGGGGCCGCGCTGGATGACCTACTTCGAGGTTGCGGACGCCGACACCGCCGCCCGCCGGGTCACCGAACTGGGCGGGCGGGTGATCCGGCCGCCGCACGAGGAGCCGGTCGGGCGCTGCGCCCAGGTGGCCGACCCGGAGGGCGCCGTGTTCACGGTCGTGCGGAAGAGCGGCTGAGCGAGGGGGCGGGGGCGTCGACCGGCAGGACGTCGGGGGAGAGCGCGGCCGCGCGGGCCGCCGCGGCCGTCATCCGGCGCCGGTGGTGGCGGCGGCACAGCACCTCATAGCCGATCTCGCTGCCGGGCCGGTTGACGTCCCCGACCACCACCTGGGCGCCTTCGACCACCATCTGACCGCCGACCGTCCGGGCGTTGTGGGTGGCGCGGGCCCCGCACCAGCACAACGCCTCGACCTGCAGCACCTCTATCCGGTCGGCGAGTTCGACCAGCCGCTGGGAGCCGGGGAACAGCTTGGTGCGGAAGTCGGTGGTGATCCCGAAGGCGAAGACGTCCAGGTCCAGGTCGTCGACGATCCGGGCCAGCTGGTCGACCTGGCCGGGGGCGAGGAACTGCGCCTCGTCCACGATCACGTAGTCCACCCGGCCGCCGGCGGTCAGATGGGCCACCACGTGCGCGTAGAGGTCGACGCCCTCGGCCGCCTCGACCGCGTCGGTGACCAGCCCGAGCCGGGAGGAGAGCTTGCCGGCGCCCGCCCGGTCGTCCCGGGTGAAGATCATTCCCTGCAGGCCGCGCGCCGAGCGGTTGTGCTCGATCTGCAGAGCGAGGGTGCTCTTTCCGCAGTCCATGGTTCCGGAGAAGAACACCAGCTCGGGCATGGGGGTGGGGACGCCTTTCGTCGGTCGGGGAGTTGCGGGCGGCGGGGCGGGCAGCCGGCCGCGCCGGGCCGGGCTTCCGCCCCCGGGGGTCAGGAGCGCACTTCGAGCAGCGGGACGAGCTGTTCGACCGGGGTCATGGAACCGTGCAGCCCCACCATCGCGGACTCCTTCGGCTCGGTCCGGGAGGCGACGATCGCGACGTCGGCGGCGGCCGCGGCGACCACGTCGCCGATCCGCCCGCGGACCCGCTGGTCCACCCCGCCCCCGTTGCCGGGCGGACCGAACCAGCCCGCGGCGATGGCCTCGTCCCGGCTCGCCACCCACATCCGGTCCCCCAGCACCTCGCGCCAGACGGCCAGCACGTCGGCGGCGGCCCCGGGCACCGCGTACACATGGCGGGCGCGGCCCTCCCCGCCCAGCAGGGCGACCCCGGCCCGCAGCTCCCAGTCCTCGTCGAAGTCGATCCGCGACTCCGGGTCGAAGGGGACGTCGATCATGCCGTGGTCGGCGGTGACGTAGAGGGCGGAGCGGGGCGGCAGCTGCTCGGCGAGGCGCCGGGCGAGCCCGTCCACGTACATCAACTGGCCGCGCCACTCGTCGGAGTCGACCCCGAACCGGTGCCCCTTGCCGTCCACCTCGCTGTAGTACGTGTAGACCAGCGACCGGTCCCCGGCGGCGAGCTGCCGGGCCGCGAGGTCCATCCGCTCCTCCCCGGAGAGCCGCCCGTGGAAGGTGCCGCCGCTCAGCGCGATCTTGGTCAGCGGGGTCTGCTCGAAGGTCGGCGCGGAGACCTGGCAGGTGTGCACCCCGGCGGCGTCCGCGAGCTGGAAGACCGTGGGGTACGGCTGCCAGTGGTACGGGTCGGTCCACGGCTGCCAGCGCAGCTGGTTCATCAGGGCGCCGGTGGCCGGGTCGACCACGGTGTAGCCGGGCAGGCCGTGCGCGCCCGGCGGCAGTCCGGTGCCCACCGAGGCGAGCGAGGTCGCGGTGGTGGAGGGGAAACCGGCGGTCAGCGGGGTGCCGGTGCCGTTGCCCGAGGTCGCCAGCAGCGAGCCGAGGAAGGGGGCGTACTCCGGGTGGGCCCGCAGCAGCTCCCAGCCGAGGCCGTCGATGAGGAAGACGCAGACGCGGTCGGCGGGCTCCAGGCCGAGCCCGGAGCCGAGGCCGGGCACTCCCAGGCCGGCGGCGACGGCGGGCAGCAGGTCGGCGAGCGAGCCGGTGCCGTAGCGGGGCACCGGGGCGGCGAACGGGTCGAGCACGGGAGGGTCGGGCCAGCCGGAGCCGGTGGCCGCGGCGCCTGGGACGGAACCGGCCATCAGCGGGCGGTGTCCGTGGTGGCCTCGGAGAGCGCCTGGGCGAAGGCGAGGGTCTGCCGGACGGTGTCGGGGCCGTCACCGGCCTCGCTGACCCGCAGGCTGAGGTCGTCCGCGGTGGAGGAGCCGGTGTAGCCGTGGTCGGCCTCGCAGTTGGGGTCGCCGCAGGCGGCGGGCTCCAGGTCCAGGCGGTTCACCGCGCCCCAGCCGATGGTGAGCACCACCTCGCGGGGCAGGGTGCCCGGGGTGTACGACTCGGGGTTGGCGACCACCCGGCTGAGCACCACCGAGGAGATGCGGTCCAGCTTCACCGACTCGGTGGAGGTGGTGGCGTACGGCGAGGGCGAGGTGCCGTCGGCGGCCTGCTCGTCGGTGTGGCTGACGATGAACCGGGTACCGGTCAGCACGAGGACCGTGACATGGCGGCGGACCTCGTTCGAATCGAACGTGGTCTCCTGGTGGACCAGGTACGACACGACCCGCTCGCCGCCTACCGCGGCCTCCACCGCTTCGGCCACGAGTGCCGGGTAGTAGCCGCTGCGCTCGATGGCCGCGCGCAGGCCCTGGGTCGTCGTACCGGTCTTCGCCATGTGCTCCATCCTAAGGGGCGTGGGGCGGCCCCGGGCCCTCGCCCGGCGGCCCGGACGGTCAGTAGCTCGGCAGGTGCCGGGGGCCCAGGTCGGTGCGGACCGGCGGCGGAGCCAGGCGGACGGATGCACCGAGCACGGACAGCCCGGACGAGGCAACGACCACCGGCTCCAGGTCGACGGCGACCACCTCGGGGTGGTCGTCCACCATGCGGGACACCCGCAGCAGCAGCTCCTCCAGGGCGTCGGTGTCCACCGGCTGCGAGCCGCGCCAGCCGAACAGCAGCGGGGCGGTCCGGACGGAGCGGATGAGTTCGGCGGCGTCCCGGTCGGTGGCCGGGACCAGCCGGTGCGCGGTGTCGCCGAGCAGCTCCGAGGGGGCTCCGGCGAGACCGAACGAGAGCACCGGGCCCGCCGCCGGCTCGATGGCGGCCCGCACCACGGTGTCCACCCCGCGCGGCGCCATCCGCTGGACCACCAGGCCCAGCTCCGCCGGGCTGCCGAGATGTTCGGTCAGCTCCGCGTAGGCCCGCCGCAGTTCGGCCTCTCCCCCGAGGTCCAGCCGGACCCCGCCGAGATCGGTGCGGTGCCGCAGATGGGGCGCGGTGGGCTTGAGGGCCACCGGGAAGCCCAGCCGGCCGGCGGCGTGCACGGCGGCGTCGGGGTGCGGCGCGGGCAGCGCGGGCAGCACGTCGATGCCGTACCGGGCCAGCAGCCGCTGGGCGTCGGGGGCCGAGAGCTCCACCCCGGCCGGCACCGGCTCGGGGGCGGGGACCGCGGTGGGCGGGTGCGGCCGGCCGGGCCCCGGGGCGCCGGGGGTGGCCGCGGCGGGAGCCGGGGCGCCGGCGGCGGCCGCGCCGGCCTCCTCGGCGAGCAGCACGTCGATGTCGGCCGCGGCACCGGTCTCGTCGATGTCGTCGTAGTGCGGGACCCGGCCCGGCTCGGCGGACTGCGCCCGCCACCGGGCGTACCGGACGGCCTCGGCGAGCGCCCGGACGGCGCGTTCGGCGGCCGGGTAGGCGGGGATGCGGGGCACGGCGGGCCGGTCCCCGGTCGCCGCCGGGCCGCCGGCCGCGGTGGTGCCCCCGGCGTCGCCGCCGGTGCCGGCCGCGCCGGGGGCGGCCGCCACGGCCGGTCCGGATCCGTCGGGGGTGCCGGCCGCGCCGGGGGCGTCCGGTGTCCCGCCGTCGGCGGCGAGCGCCTCCGGCAGCCCCGGGATCTCCAGGTGGACGACCGCGACCGGCTTGTCCGCCCCCGCCTCGGCGGCCGCCCTGCGCACCGCGCCGGCCAGCTCGGCGGCGGACGGCTCGCCGACCCAGGGCATGGCGTTGACGACGACGGCGTCGCAGCCGTCGTCGGCCAGTGCCGCGCGCAGCGCGCGGTGGTAGTCGGCCGGGCCGGCGGCGGTGGTCAGGTCCTGGGGCGGCAGCGGGCTCAGCCCCTCGGTGCGGCACGCGTCGTAGGTGAGCAGGCCGAGGGACTCGGAGTTGCCGAGGATGGCCACCCGCGGGCCGGCCGGCAGCGGTTGCGCGGCCAGCAGCAGCCCGGTGTCGGCGAGCTCGGTGACGGTGTCCACGCGGATCACCCCGGCCTGGCGGAGCAGGTCGGTGACGGTGGCGTCGGGGATCTGGGTGGTGGCCACGGCGTGGCCGGGCGGCGCGCTGCCGCTGTGCCGGGAGCCCTTGACCACCACCACCGGTTTGGCCGCGGCGGTGCGGCGGGCGAGGCGGGTGAACTTGCGCGGGTTCCCGATGGACTCCAGGTACATCAGGGCGATGCCGGTGTGCGGGTCGTCGTGCCAGTACTGCAGCAGGTCGTTGCCGGAGACGTCGGCGCGGTTCCCGGCGGAGACGAAGGTGGACAGTCCCACGAGCCCGGCACCGCGCCGGTGGAGCCCGGACAGCAGGGCGATCCCGATGGCCCCGGACTGGGTGAACATGCCGACCCGGCCGGGCAGCGGCAGCTCCGGGGAGAGGGAGGCGTTGAGCCGGACGCCGTCCGCGGTGTTGATCACGCCGAAGGCGTTGGGGCCGATCACCCGCATGCCGTAGGTGCGGGCCTGGCGGATCAGCTCGCGCTGCCGGTCGCGGCCCCGGCCGCCTGACTCGGCGTAGCCGGAGGAGACGACGACCAGTCCCTGGACGCCGTGTTCACCGCAGTCGGCGACGACGGACGGGACCTGTTCGGCGGGCACCGCGACGATCGCCAGATCGACCGGTTCGGCGATCTCGCGGATGGAGCGGTGGGCCGGGACGCCTTCCGGCGCCAGCTCGGCCAGCCCGTCCTCGAAGGCGTGGTTGACCGCGTACACCCGGCCGGTGAAGCCGCCGTCGAGCACGTTGCCCAGCACCGTGCGGCCCACCCCGCCGGGGCGGCGGCCGGTGCCGATGACGGCCACCGAGCCGGGCGCCAGCAGGCGCTGCACGGACCGGGCCTCGGCCCGCTGCTCCCGGCCGCGCATCACGGCGAGCGAGCGGTCGGTGGGTTCGAGGTCGAACTCCAGGCGGACCACGCCGTCCTCGAAGCTGCGCTGCTGGGTGTAGCCCGCGTCGGTGAACACCTTGATCATCTTGGTGTTGGCGGGCAGCACCTCGGCGGCGAAGCGGCGGATGCCGCGTTCCCGGGCGACCGCGGCGATGTGCTCCAGCAGGGCGGAGGCGACGCCCCGGCCCTGGTGGGCGTCCTGCACCAGGAAGGCGACCTCGGCCTCGTCCGGCGGCGGCCGGTCCGGGCCGCGGCCGCCGCCCCCGTCGGGGTTCCGGCGCGAGGAGACCGGCAGCCCCCGCTCGTCGATGCGGTCGTAGCGGACGGTGGCGATGAACTCGTCGCCGATGGTGGCGGCCAGGCCGACCCGGTCGACGTAGTCATGGTGGGTGAAGCGGTGCACGTCCCGGTCCGACAGCCGCGGGTAGGGCGCGAAGAAGCGGTAGTACTTCGACTCGTCCGAGACGTGCTCGTAGAAGCTGACCAGGCGCTGCGCGTCGTCCGGGGTGATGGGACGGATCTGCGCGGTGCCTCCGTCGCGGAGCACCACGTCGGCCTCCCAGTGGGCCGGGTAGCTGTGGCGGTCCGGATCTGACGCGGTCTCCATGGGGCCAGGGTAAGCGCCGGGGCGGACGGCGACACCGGTCCGGATCCGGTCGCGTCAGGGCCGGTCCGGCGCGGCGGTCGGGCCGGTCCGGATCCGGTCGCGGCGCGGGCGGGCCCGGAGGGTGGGCCGCCTCGCGGCCGCCGCCGCGGCCCGGCAGGCTGTGCGGAAAGTCCGTCTCGGACCACCACCGACCACATGAGAGACTGGTCTAGACAACTAGTAACGACCTGAAGGGCTACACCATGGTTGAGCGCCGCGTCACCGTCGGCTGGGCCGAGGGCCTGCACGCCCGTCCCGCGTCGATCTTCGTCCGAGCGGCGACCGCGTCGGGCGTCCCGCTGACGATCGCGAAGGCCGACGGCACGCCGGTCAACGCCGCGTCCATGCTCGCCGTCCTGGGCCTGGGCGCCCAGGGCGGCGAGGAGATCGTCCTGGCCTCCGAGGACGACAACGCCGAGGCGGCCCTCGACCGTCTGGCCAAGCTCGTCGCCGAGGGGCTCGAGGAGCTTCCGGAGACGGTCTGAGCCGAGCGTCCCGGCGCGCCGCGGGCATGCCGCGGTCCCGTGGCACCCGTACCTCCGGCGGTACGGACCCGGTCGGCGACACGGCGAGGCCGCGGTACCCCACAGGGCACCGCGGCCTTTCTGCTGGTCATTCCCGGCGGCAACCGGGCAGGACATTCCGCCGGGAATTACCTTCGGTGTATCCGCCCCCGGTATATCGGGCGGTTGTTACTTCCGATCGCAGACCGTGTTTACGGCGTGTTTCGGCCCGCTCACCGGAAAGGCCGGCGCAGCCGGTATTCCGCCATTTCCCGCTCGGCGTGCGCGGCGGCCAGCGAGCGGGCCCGCTCCGCGTCCTGCCGGGCCACCGCGTCCAGCAGCGCGCCGCGCTCCCCCCAGGACCGTGCCGCCCCGGCGGTGCCCGGCTCGCCGCGCCCGGCCCCGCGGGACGGCGGGCCCGGCACCGGCCGGGACGGGTCCACCGCGTACAGCCAGTCGGTCTTGCGGCGCAGCTGGACCAGCAGCCCGGCCAGCCCGGGGCTGCCGGAAGCCTGCGCCAGCGTCTCGTGGAACCAGTCCCCCAGGGCGCGCAGCTCCCCCGACTGCCCGCGCTCGGCACGCTCCTTGCCGAGCCTGACCAGGCCGCGCAGCACCTTGAGATGGGCCTCGGTACGCCGCTGCGCGGCCCGGGCGGCGCCCAGCGGCTCCAGCAGCACCCGGATGTCGAGCAGATCGGCGACCTCGCGCTCGGAGGGCCGCGCGACGCAGGCCCCGGCGTGCCGGCGGGTGGTGACGAACCCCTCCGACTCCAGGGTCCGCAGCGCCTCGCGCACCGGCACCCGGGAGACCCCGTAGCGGCGCGCCAGCACCTCCTCGGTCAGCCTGCCGCCCGGCTCGTACACACCGGAGACGATGTCGTCGCGAATCGCGGAGCACACCGCGTGTGCCGAAATCCGGCGACCGCTGTGGACCGCGGTGGTATCGCCGCTCATTTCCGGTCCCGCATGGTCGAAACCTCCGCATTAATCGCCGCGAAACGCGATCGATCGACGTGTGTGTTCGACGACTCTATTCCAGACGGCGGGAATTTCGGTCGGCAACCGGGATTTCATGGATATCTTCTGGCCAGGCGGACCTGGCGGGATACCGGCGGGCGGGACACCGGACCGGGCGGCGCGGGGCGGCCGCGGAACGCGCGTGGGCCCCGGCCGGACGGCCGGGGCCCACGCGGTGCGGCGGTACGCCCGGGGGCGTACCGGCGGAAGGATCAGACGTTCACGCCGTGCGAGCGGAGGTAGGCCAGCGGGTCGATGTCCGAGCCGTACTCCGGGCTGGTGCGTGCCTCGAAGTGCAGGTGCGGGCCGGTGGAGTTGCCGGTGCTGCCGGCCAGGCCGATCTGCTGCCCCGGGGTGACCGTCTGGCCGACCGTGACGGAGAGGGCCGACAGGTGGCCGTACTGGGTGTAGGTGCCGTCGTTCATCTTGATGACGACGTTGTTGCCGTAGGCGCCACCGTAGCCGGACTCCACGACGGTGCCCGAACCCACGGACCGCACCGAGGTGCCGGTGGAGGCGTGGAAGTCGATGCCGGTGTGGCTGCCGGAGGACCACAGCCCGCTGGTGGCGTGGTACTGGGTGGAGACGTAGGAGCCCTCGACCGGCAGCACGAAGGTGTTGAGGCGCTTGCGCTCGGCCTCCCGTGCGGCCCGCTCCCGGGCCTCCCGCTCGGCCTTGGCCTTCTTCTCCGCCGCCTCGGCCTTGCGCTTCATCTCGGCGGCCTTGACGGCCGCGGCCTTGCGGGCCTCCGCCTTGGCGGCGGCCTCCTCGGCGGCCACCTCCTGGCTGACGGCCTGGGCGTCGATCTGCTCGGCGATGTCGTCACCGATGACGATCGCCTGGTTCAGGCCGGTGTCCTCGAAGCGCGAGGAGTCGTCGGACGCGGCGAGCGCCGGAGAGGCCAGGGTCGCGACGACGCCGGAGGCGGCGAGCGTGGCCATGCCGGCGACGTTGGCACCGGTGCGGACGGCGCCGCGGGGACGGCGGTGTTTCCCGGTGGGACGGGTGAACGCCATGGTCCGGCGTACTCCTTTCCTTCCTTCTCGCCTACCGGGTTAGCTGACGGGTTCGGAGCAGGAAGGTCTCCTACGGGTCCCTCGTGAGAGGCACCCGATTCACCCCTGGGGATGGTGGGTCCCCGGCTCCCTGGGACGCGTGCCCCGGGGACTCGGCGATGACTGTCCGGGCCGCGGGTGCGACGCAAACTGACGAACAGCCGGATCGAAGCTAGACGGACGATCTTTTGAACACCAAACGGATCACGATTTTTGTTGCCCTCGCCACAGGGCAGAAGCGCTGTCTCACCAACAAACCGGACACCGGAGGCGGATCTTCCGCCCGATGGGCCAACGGCGTGGCGGGCCGATCGACATGACGGGCGGCCGGGCGGCGGATGCGGAACGGCGCCCCGGGACGGGCGGGCCCCCAGCCGGTGACCCGGCACCGGAGGGGGCGCACACAGCCGGGGGCCCCGGCACCGGAGTCACGGTGCCGGGGCTCCCGGGGGAGACCGCCGCTGATCGGCCGTCAGCCGCTGACGACCTTCACCTCGCCGATGCCGAGGGCGCGGACCGGCTCCTCGATGACCGAGGCGTCACCGACCAGCACGGTGACCAGCCGGTCGACCGGGAACGCGTTGACCGCGGCCGCGGTCGCCTCGACCGTGCCGGTCTCCGCGAGCCGCGCGTACAGGTGGGCCTGGAAGTCGTCCGGCAGGTGCTGCTCCACCTGGTCCGCCAGAGTGCCCGCGACGGCGGCCGCGGTCTCGTACTTCAGCGGGGCGACGCCGACCAGGTTCTGCACCGCGACATCGCGCTCCTCGTCGGTCAGCCCCTCCTCGGCGAGGGTGCGCAGCACCTTCCAGGTGTCCTCCAGTGCCGGGCCGGTCACCTCGGTGGCCACCGAGCCGGAGATGGCCAGCATCGCCGCGCCGGTGCCCTCCGGGGTGGACCGCAGCACCTGGCCGAAGGCGCGCACCCCGTAGGTGTAGCCCTTCTCCTCCCGCAGCACGCGGTCCAGGCGGGAGGTGAGGGTGCCGCCGAGGCAGTAGGTGCCGAGCACCTGCGCCGGCCAGACCCGGTCGTGCCGGTCGGCGCCGATCCGGCCGATGAGCACCTGGGTCTGCACCGCGCCGGGGCGGTCCACGATCACCACGCGGCCGGTGTCGTCGGCGGTGATCACCGGGCTGGGCCGCTGCTCCGCCGGACCGCCGGTCCAGGCGCCCAGCGTGTCGGCGAGCGCCTGGTCCAGGTCGACGCCGGTCAGATCGCCGACGACCACCGCGACCGCGCCGGCGGGGCGCACATGGGCCTGGTAGAAGGCGCGCACCGCGGCGGCGTCGATCCGCCGCACGGTCTCCTCGGTGCCCTGGCGCGGCCGGGAGTGCCGGGCGTCGGCCGGGAACAGCTCCCTGGAGAGCGCCATCGACGCCCGGCGGGCGGGGTTGGCCAGCTCGTGCGGGATCTCGTCGAGCCGGTTGGCCACCAGCCGCTCCACCTCGCCCTCGGGGAAGGCGGGGGCGCGCAGCGCGTCGGCGAGCAGCCCGAGGGCCTTGGGCAGCCGGGACGCCGGGACCTCCAGGGAGACCCGGACGGCCGGGTGGTCGGCGTGCGCGTCGAGGGTGGCGCCGCAGCGCTCCAGCTCGGCGGCGAACTCCTCGGCCGTGAGCTTGTCGGTCCCCTCGGACAGGGCACGGGCCATGATCGTGGCCACCCCGTCGAGGCCGGCGGGCTCGGCGTCCAGCGGCGCGTCCAGGTTGATCTCGACGGCGACCACCTGCTGACCGGGGCGGTGGCAGCGCAGCACGGTCAGACCGTTGGGCAGGGTGGCGCGCTCCGGGGCGGGGAAGGCCCACGGCTTGGCGGAACCGGCCTGCGGCTGCGGGTGGAACGTCATGGTGGTGGCGGTGTCGCTCACTGGGCCGACTCCCCTTCTTCCTCGTCGGCGGCCTCGGCGCCGGTCTCGGCATCGGCCCCGGCGGGCCCGGTGGGTTCGTAGACGAGCACCGCGCGGTTGTCGGGGCGCAGCCGGGCCGCGGCCACCTCCCGCACCTCGTCGGCGGTGACGGCGAGCACCCGGTCGACGGCGGTGAGCGCCAGCTGCGGGTCACCGAAGAGCACGGCGAACCGGCACAGTTCGTCGGCGCGCCCGCCGACGGTGGCCAGCCGGTCCAGCCACTCGCGCTCCAGCTGGGCCTGGGCGCGCTCCATCTCCTCCGGGGTGGGGCCCTCGGCGGCGAACCGGGCCAGTTCCTCGTCGACGGCGGACTCGATGTCGGGCACCTCGACACCGGCGGACGTCTTCACGTCGAGCCAGCCCAGCGACGGCGCGCCGGAGAGCCGGAGCATGCCGAAGCCGGCCGCGACGGCGCTGCGGTCGCGGCGTACCAGGCGGTTGTGCAGGCGGGAGGACTCCCCGCCGCCGAGCACGGTCAGCGCCAGGTCGGCGGCGTCCGCCTCACGGGTGCCGTCGTGCGGCAGCCGGTAGGCGGCCATCAGGGCGCGGGAGGGCACCTCCTCCTCGACGACCTCGCGCAGCTGCTCGCCGATGACCTCGGGCAGGCTGCCCTCCCGGGGCGGCTGCTTGCCGTCGTGGGACGGGATCGAGCCGAAGTACTTCTCGATCCAGGCCAGGGTCTGCTCGGGATCGATGTCGCCGACGACCGCGAGCACCGCGTTGTTCGGCGCGTAGTAGGTGCGGAAGAAGGCGCGGGCGTCCTCCAGCGAGGCGGCGTCCAGGTCGGCCATCGATCCGATGGGCGTGTGGTGGTACGGGTGCCCCTCCGGGTAGGCCATGGCGACCAGCCGCTCGAAGGCGGTGCCGTAGGGCACGTTGTCGTAGCGCTGGCGGCGCTCGTTCTTCACGACGTCCCGCTGGTTCTCCAGGCTCTCCTCGTCCAGCGCGGCCAGCAGCGACCCCATGCGGTCGGCCTCCAGCCACAGCGCCAGCTCGACCTGGTGGGCGGGCATCGTCTCGAAGTAGTTGGTGCGTTCGAAACTGGTGGTGCCGTTGAGGGACCCGCCGGCGCCCTGCACCAGCTCGAAGTGGCCGTTCCCCTTGACCTGGGCCGACCCCTGGAACATCAGGTGCTCGAAGAGGTGAGCCAGGCCGGTACGCCCCTTGACTTCGTGGCGCGAGCCGACGTCGTACCAGAGGCAGATCGCGGCGACCGGGGTCAGGTGATCCTCGGAGAGCACCACCCTCAGGCCGTTGGCCAGGCGGTGCTCGGTCGCTGTCAGGCCGCCGGAACCGGCCTGTTGCGTGGCCGTGTGACCCATGGGCATGTACGTCCCTTCGATCGCGTGCTGATGCGGTAGCGAAGCGGTGTGTCGATACAGTCCTGTCACTCTATGCAAGCGGGCCGACATCTGGCGAAGTTCCCGGGCCCGATGTCCCCCCGGGGCGGGGGGTGGTCGGCGTTGTCGGTGCGTCGGTCCACAATGGTCGGCATCAGAACCAGCATCGGCAGTTGAAGGAGCCGCAGCCGCGATGGCCCGCCGCAGCACGAAGACCCCGCCACCGGAGGACTTCGAGGAGCGCATCCTCGACATCGACGTCGTCGACGAGATGCAGGGCTCCTTCCTGGAGTACGCCTACTCGGTCATCTACTCACGGGCCCTGCCCGACGCCCGCGACGGGCTGAAGCCGGTGCACCGGCGCATCCTGTTCCAGATGAACGAGATGGGGCTGCGCCCGGAGCGGTCCTTCGTGAAGTGCGCCCGGGTCGTCGGCGAGGTGATGGGCAAGCTGCACCCGCACGGCGACGCCTCCATCTACGACGCCCTGGTGCGGATGGCGCAGCCCTTCTCGATGCGGCTGCCGCTGGTCGACGGGCACGGCAACTTCGGATCGCTGGGCAACGACGACCCGCCGGCGGCGATGCGGTACACCGAGTGCCGGATGGCCTCGGCGACCTCCCTGATGACGGAGTCGATCGACGAGGACACCGTCGACTTCGCGCCGAACTACGACGGCAGCGAGCAGGAGCCGGTGGCGCTGCCCGCCGCCTACCCGAACCTCCTGGTCAACGGCGCCTCCGGGATCGCGGTCGGGATGGCCACCAACATGCCGCCGCACAACCTGGGCGAGGTGATCGCGGCCGCCCGGCACCTGATCAAGCACCCGGGCGCCGACCTGGACACGCTGATGCGGTACGTCCCGGGCCCGGACCTGCCCACCGGCGGCCGGATCGTGGGACTGGGCGGCATCCGGGACGCGTACGAGACCGGACGCGGCACGTTCAAGATCCGCGCCACGGTGTCGGTGGAGGACGTCAGCGCGCGCCGCAAGGGCCTGGTCGTCACCGAGCTGCCCTTCGCGGTGGGCCCGGAGAAGGTCATCTCCAAGATCAAGGACCTGGTGGGCGCCAAGAAGCTGCCGGGCATCGCGGACGTCAAGGACCTCACCGACCGGGAGCACGGGCTCCGGCTGGTCATCGAGGTGAAGAACGGCTTCAACCCGGAGGCCGTGCTGGAGCAGCTGTACAAGCTGACGCCGATGGAGGAGTCCTTCGGCATCAACAACGTCGCGCTGGTGGACGGGCAGCCGCTGACGCTGGGCCTCAAGGAGCTGCTGGAGGTCTACCTGGACCACCGCTTCGAGGTGGTCCGGCGGCGCAGCGAGTTTCGGCGCGGCAAGCGGCGCGACCGGCTGCACCTGGTCGAGGGCCTGCTGGTGGCGCTGCTCGACATCGACGAGGTCATCCGCATCATCCGCTCCAGCGAGAACGCGGCGGAGGCCAAGCAGTCGCTGATCGAGCGCTTCTCGCTCTCCGAGATCCAGACCCAGTACATCCTGGACACCCCGCTGCGCCGGCTGACCCGGTTCGACCGCATCGAGCTGGAGTCGGAGCGCGACCGGCTGCGCCAGGAGATCGAGGAGCTGACCCGGATCCTGGAGTCCGACGCGGAGCTGCGCAAGCTGGTCTCCTCCGAACTCGCCTCGGTCGGGAAGAAGTTCGGCACCGAGCGGCGGACGGTGCTGCTGGAGTCCGCGGGCACCACGGTCGCCGCGGTGCCGCTGGAGGTGGCGGACGACCCGTGCCGGGTGCTGCTGTCCTCCACCGGGCTGCTGGCCCGTACGGCGACCGGCGAGCCGCTGCCCGACGAGGGCACCGGCAAGCGCGCCAAGCACGACGTGATCGTTTCCGCGGTACCGGCGACCGCGCGGGCCGAGGTCGGTGCGGTGACCTCGGCGGGCCGGCTGCTGCGGCTGGCGGTGATCGACCTGCCGATGCTGCCGGAGACGGCGGGCCCGCCCCAGCTGGCGGGCGGCGCGCCGATCTCCGAGTTCCTGACGCTGACCGACGGCGAACGGCTGGTCTGCCTCACCACGCTGGACGAGTCCTCGCCGGGCCTGGCGATCGGCACCGAGCAGGGCGTGGTCAAGCGGGTGGTCCCCGACTACCCGGCGAACAAGGACGAGTTGGAGGTCATCGGGCTCAGGGAGGGGGACCGGATCGTCGGCGCGGTGGAGCTGCGCACCGGCGAGGAGGATCTGGTCTTCATCACCGACGACGCCCAGTTGCTGCGCTACCAGGCGAGCCAGGTCCGGCCGCAGGGCCGCCCGGCGGGCGGCATGGCGGGGATCAAGCTGGCGGCCGGGGCGAAGGTGATCTCGTTCACCGCGGTGGATCCGGCGGTCGACGCGGTGGTGTTCACCGGCGCGGGCGGCTCCGGCACTCTGGACGGTGCGATGCAGTCGGCGAAGCTGACGCCGTTCGACCAGTACCCGCGCAAGGGGCGGGCCACCGGTGGCGTGCGCTGCCAGCGGTTCCTCAAGGGCGAGGACCATCTGGTGCTGGCCTGGGCCGGACCGTCCCCGGCCCGCGCGGCCACGGCGGCCGGGGTCCCGGTGCCGCTGCCGGAGCCGGACCCGCGGCGGGACGGCTCCGGGGTGCCGCCGGCGAAGCCGGTCGCGGTGGTCGCCGGACCGGTGTGACGGCCGGGGGCGGCGCCCCCGGCCCGGCGTGCGGCGCGGCGGCCCTCCGCGGGCGGCCGCGCCGTCGTGCGTCCGCGGCACGGCCGGGGCGCGGCACCACCGGCGGTGCCGCGCCGCGAGCGGGGGCCGGCCGCCCCCGGGGGGCCGGGCCGCCGGCCGGACCGGTCAGCCCACCGGAGCGGTCAGCGCGCCGGTACCGGCTGCGGCGCGGGCGGCCCGGTGTACCGCGCGGCCGGCCGGATGATCTTGGAGTCCTCGGCCTGTTCCAGGATGTTGGCACTCCAGCCGACGACCCGGGCGGCGCAGAAGGTCGGAGTAAACATCGCGCGGGGCAGGCCGCTCAGTTCCATGACGACGCCGGCGTAGAACTCCACGTTGGTGTGGAGCTCCCGGCCGGGCTTCAGCTCGGCGAGGATCGCCTCCACCCGCCGCTCGACCTCCTTGGCGAACGCCACCCGCGGGCCGCCGAACTCCTCCGCGATCTCGCGCAGCATCCGCGAGCGGGGGTCCTCGGTGCGGTAGACCGGGTGGCCGAATCCCATGATCCGGTCCCCCGCCAGCACCCGCTCCCGTATCCAGGGATCGATCCGCTCCGGGGTGCCGATGGCGTCGAGGGTGTCCAGGGCCCGGCTGGGCGCTCCCCCGTGCAGCGGCCCGGACAGCGCCCCGATCGCTCCGGTGAGGCAGGCGGCGAGGTCCGCGCCGGTGGAGGCGATGACCCGGCCGGTGAACGTGGAGGCGTTGAAACCGTGGTCCACGGTGGAGACGAGGTACCGCTCGACCGCCCGGGCGCGGCGCGGGTCCGGCTCGGTGCCGGTGAGCATGTACAGGTAGTTCGCGGCGTACGGCAGGTCCGCCCGCGGTGCGATCGGCTCCAGCCCCTCGGCGAGCCGGTGGAGTGCGGTGAGCAGGGTCGGCACGGCCGCGCAGGCGGCGAGCGCGTCCGCCCGGCGGCGGTCGGCGGCGATGTCGTACAGCGGCCGGAATCCGGCGTGGGCGCCGAGCAGCGACAGCGCGGTGCGCAGCCCGGCGAGCGGGCCCGAGCGGGCGGTGGCCCGGGCCAGGGCGGGGAGCACGTCCGCGATCCCGGCGGGCAGTTCCCGGAGCGCGGCGGTCTCGGCCGTGAACGCGGCGGCGGCCGCGGCATCCGGCAGCTCTCCGTGGAACATCAGATACCAGACGTCCTCGAAGGTGCGGCCGCGGGCCAGGTCGACGGCGGAGTACTGGCGGTAGTGGTAGAAGCCCTCCCGGCCCCGGACGTCGCCGAGCCCGGTCTCGGTGACGACGACGCCCGCGAGTCCGCGAGGCACGTCGGTCGGTGCGTTGATCCCCATGGTCGGCATCTCGATGTCCTCCCTCGATATTGACTCGACTGTCTATGCTTGACTTGAGGCTGTCAACGTTGATCCGATCAATATGAACTCGGGTCGATACCGTGCAAACACGTGGATACGGTGTGAGTTATGGCTGATCACCACGCTGATCACGAGTCCGGCGAGCGGCGGCTCACCACCCGGGAGGCGGCCGAACGACTCGGGGTGAAACCCGAGACCGTGTACGCGTACGTGAGCCGGGGCCAGCTGACCAGCCGCCGCGCCGCCGGCGGGCGGGGCAGCACCTTCGACCCGGCGGAGGTGGACGCCCTCGCCCGGCGGAACCGGCGCGAACCCCCCTCGACCGGGGACGGCGCCCCCCTCGGCACCGGCATCACCCTCATCGAGGAGGACCGGCACTACTACCGCGGCGTGGACTCCACCACCCTCGCCGAGCGGCACGGCTACGAGGAGGTGGCCGAGTGGCTGTGGACCGGGCGGCTGCACCCCGGGATCCGCTTCACCGCACACCCCGAGACCCTGGCCGCGGCCCGGCGGGCGGCCGGCGCGCTGCCCGCCCACACCGGGCTGATGGACCGGCTCCGGGTCGCGGCGATCGCCGCGGCGGCGGCCGACCCGCTCCGCTTCGACCTGGCGGAGTCCACCGTCGTGGCCACCGCCCGGGACCTGATCGCCACCCTGACCGACGCGCTGCCGGTACGCGGCGCGGAGCAGCCGCCGGACGCGCCGGTGGCCCACCGGCTGTGGACCCGGCTGACCGACCGGTCGCCGGACGAGGAGTGGCTGCGGGTCCTGGACACCGCACTGGTGCTGCTGATCGACCACGATCTGGCGGTGTCCACGGTGGCGGCCCGGGTCGCCGCCTCCGCCCAGGCCCACCCCTACGCCGTCGTGTCGGCCGGTCTCGGCGCGCTGGACGGCCCGCTGCACGGCGGCGCCAGCGGCTTCGCGCACCGGATGCTGCTGGACGCGCTGGAGCGCGGCGGCGCGGCGGTGGTGGCGAGCCATCTGCGCGCCGGACGGCGCGTCCCAGGCCTGGGGCACCGGCTCTACCTGCGGGAGGACCCGCGGGCCCGGGTGCTGATGACGCTGCTGGAGCGGGTGCCCGACGCGGCTCCGGCACTGCGGGCGGCGCGCGAGGTGGTGGCGACCATGGCCCGGCACGTCCCGCTGCACGCCAATGTCGACCTGGCGCTCGCGGTGCTGTCGGTCTCGGCCGGGATGCCGCAGGAGGCGGGCGAGACCGTGTTCGCGGTGTCCCGCACCGCCGGGTGGATCGCGCACGCGCTGGAGGAGTACGGCGAGCAGCCGCTGCGGATGCGCCCCAGCGGTCACTACCGGGGCCCCCGCCCGCCGCAGCCGCTGCCCCTGCCGCTACCGCTGCACTGACCGGCGCGGGCCCGCCGCTGCGCCGGCGGGCGCGGCGCAGCGGCGGCGCGGCGCCACGGGCCGCCGCGCCGCCGTCGGGGCGTCCGCGCGGACCGCCGGAGGGGCGCCGCACGCGCCCCGGCCGGCCCGAGCGGCCGATATCCGCCGGTCTGGCCGACATGTGCCGGTGCGCTTCACCATGCCGGCCAGGTTAGGCTTACCTTCGTGAGCACCTGCGCCACCACCTCCCGTGACCTGGCCGAGCCGCTCGCCGGCACCGCGGCCACCGCCCTGACCTGGCTGCTCATCGAGCAGCCGGGCCCCTGGGGCGCCGACGCCGTCACCGGCAGCCGACTCGACCCGGCCGTCGGCCGGGCGCTCACCCGGGCCGCCAAGGACACCGGCGTCCGGGTGGCGCTGATCCGCCGCCCCGACCGGTCCGCCGACTGCCACCGCCCCGCCCGGCGCCGCGCCTTCCTGGCGCACACCCGGCCCGGCCGCACCTGGATCCGTACCGCCACCCTCACCGACCCCGCCGACCTGCTGGAACCGGACCTGTCCGCACTGGGCGCCGGTGACCCGGTCGGCCTGGGTCCGGCGTGGTCCCGGTACACCGGCGACCCCCTCGTCCTGGTGTGCACCAACGGCAAGCGGGACCGCTGCTGCGCGCTGCTCGGCCGCCCGCTCGCCGCCGAGCTGGCCGCCTCCGGCGCCGAGGGAACCTGGGAGATCACCCACATCGGCGGCCACCGGTTCTCCCCCACCCTGCTCGTGCTGCCCTACGGGTACGCCTACGGGCGGGCCACCGCCCGCACGGTCCACGAGGTCCTCGCCGCGGCCCGCGAGGGCCGTGTCGTCACCGACGGCTGCCGGGGCCGCTCCACCTGGGAGCGGCCCGGCCAGGCCGCCGACCTCGCGGTGCGCGAGCTGACCGGTGAGACCCGCGCCGACGCGCTCACCGTGACCGCCGTCGAGGGCACCGCCCCCGCCTGGACCGTCACCGTCGGGCACACCGACGGGCGGCGCTGGGAGGTGTCCGTCACCCAGGCCACCGCCACCCCGCCGCGCCCGGAGAGCTGCGGCGCGGCGCTCGGCAGCCCGGCGCGCATGGAGGTGTCCGGCATCCGGGAGCCGGCCCCCGCCCTGTTCTGACCGCACCCGCCGGCCATGGCGGCCACCCGGGGCGGGCGGCCGTACGCCCCGGCCCTGCCGGTTTCCGCCCGGTTGCGCTTACCCTTCCTCACCATGAGCGCTGCGACCACCCCCGGACCACCGGGCGCCGCGCGGTGGCGCATCGGGCGGCTCCGCCCCCGGCGGATGTTCTCGCAGGTCCTGCTGATGCAGCTGGCCATCGCCGGCGGCGTCACCGTGCTCGCCACCGGCCTCTTCCTGGCCCCGCTGAGCGCCCAGCTCGACGACCAGGCCATGCGCCGGGCGCTGGCCATCGCCCAGACCACCGCCGCCGAACCGGAACTCGCCGTCTCCCTCGACGGCCCCCGCCCCGATCCGGCCGGTCCGGTGCAGCGGACCGCGGAACGCATCCGCCGGGCCACCGGCGCCGAGTACGTGGTGATCATGGACCGGCGGGGCGTGCGCTGGTCGCACCCCTCGCCCGGCGAGGTCGGCAAGCCGGTCTCCACCGATCCCACCGAGGTCCTGGCCGGCCACGAGGTGATGCAGATCGACACCGGCACGCTCGGCAGGTCCGCCCGCGGCAAGGTCCCGCTGCGGACCGCCGACGGCGAGGTCACCGGCGCGGTCTCGGTGGGCATCGCCTACGAGAACGTGCGCGACCGGCTGATCGGCGCGGTGCCGGGGCTGCTGGCCTACGCCGGCGGCGCCCTGGCGGTGGGCGCCCTGGCCGCCTACGGCGTGGCGCGCAGGCTCCGGCGCCGCACCCACGACCTGGCCTTCTCCGACATCTCCGGACTCCTCGCCGAGCGTGAGGCCATGTTGCACGGGATCCGGGAGGGGGTGCTCGCGCTGGACGAGCGGGGCAGGATCCGGCTGGTCAACGACGAGGCGCAGCGGCTGCTGGAGCTGGACGCGGACCACACCGGGCGGCCGCTGGAGGAGGTGCTGCCGCCGGGCCGCACCGCCGACGTGCTCGCCGGGCGGGTCACCGGCGCGGACCTGCTGACCGTCAGCGGCGGCAGGGTGCTGGTGGCGAACCGGATGCCCACCGGGGACGGCGGCGCCGTGGCCACCCTCCGGGATCGGACCGAGCTGGAGCGGCTCGGGCGCGAGCTGGACGGCACCCGCGGGCTGATCGACGCGCTGCGCGCCCAGGACCACGAGTACGCGAACCGGATGCACACCCTGCTCGGGCTGCTGGAGCTGGGACTCCACGAGGAGGCGGTGGAGTACGTCGCCGAGGCCGTCGGGGGGCACCGGGCAACCGCCGAGCAGGTCGCCGAACGTGTCCGCGACCCGCTGCTCGCGGCCCTGCTCGTCGGCAAGGCGACGGTCGCGGCGGAGCGCGGGGTCGCCCTGCGCATCGCCCCGGAGTCGCTGCTTCCCGACCGCCTGGTGGATCCACCGGGCCTGGTCACGATCGTGGGCAACCTCGTCGACAACGCGCTGGACGCCGCGGCGGGATCGGAGCAGCCCCGGGTGGAGGTGGGTCTGCGGACGATGGACCGCGCGGTCCGGGTGACCGTCACCGACACCGGCCCCGGGGTCCCCGCCGACCGGCGCGAGGACGTCTTCACCGAAGGCTGGTCCACCAAGGCCCCGCCCACCCACCGGGAGCGCGGTATCGGCCTGGCCCTGGTGCGGCGGCTGGCCGAACGGCAGGGCGGCGACGTTCGGGTGGGCGACCGGGACGGCGGCGGCGCCGAGTTCACCGTGATCCTCCCGGAGGCCCTGACCGAGGAGGCGGCGCCCGCCGTGCGCGGCCGGACGGGAGACGCGTGGTGATCGGGGTGCTGGTCGTGGACGACGATGTGCGGGTGGCCCGCGTCAATGCCGCCTACGTCGAGCGGATCCCCGGATTCCGGGTGGCCGGCCAGGCGCACGGCGCGGCCGACGCCTTCGCCTTCCTCCAGCACACCGAGGTGGACCTGGTACTGCTCGACCACTACCTGCCGGACGAGACCGGCCTGGCACTGGTACGACGACTGCGGCAGCAGGGCCACCACACCGACGTGATCATGGTGACCGCGGCCCGGGACGTCGCCACCGTGCAGGCGGCCATGCGCCACGGCGCGCTGCAGTACCTGGTGAAGCCGTTCACCTTCGCCGGGCTGCGCGCCAAACTCGAAGGCTACGCGGCGCTGCGCCGGACCCTGGACGGCGGCGGCGAGGCCGGGCAGGACCGGGTCGACCGGATCTTCGGTGCGCTCGGCGGCGCCACCGCCGGACCCGCCGAACTGCCCAAGGGGCACACCGCGCAGACCGCCGACCGGGTCCGCGAGGTGCTGCGCGGAGCGGAGGGGCCGTTGTCGGCGCAGCAGGTGGCCGAGCGCTGCCGGCTCAGCAGACAGACCGCCCAGCGCTACCTGAAACTGCTGGAGCGCACCGGCCGGGTGCGGCTCAGCCTGCGCTACGGGGAGACCGGCCGGCCGGAGCACCGCTACGTCTGGCAGACGCGGTAGCGGCCGCCGCACCGGGCCCGTGCGTACGCCTGGCAGGCGCGGGAGCCGCCGGACCGGGCCCGTGCACCGGCCCGGCCCCACCGGCCGCCCCGCTACGCCGCGCCGGCCCCGGTGAGGGCCCGCACCTCGGTCTCCGCGTGCCGGGACGGGTCCGCGGGCTCGCCCGAGGTGACGGTGCCCAGCCAGCCGGCGAGGAAGCCCAGCGGGATGGAGACCAGCCCCGGGTTCCGCAGCGGGAAGACCTGGAAGTCGACCCCGGGGAAGAGCGCGTCCGGGGCCCCGGAGGTCACCGGGGAGAGCGCCACCAGCACCAGCGCGGGAACCAGTCCGCCGTAGACCGCCCAGACCGCGCCGCGCGTGGTGAACCGCCGCCAGAACAGGGTGCAGAGCAGTACCGGCAGGTTGGCGGAGGCCGCGACGGCGAAGGCCAAGCCGACCAGGAACGCCACGTTGAGGTCCTGCGCGAGCAGGCCCAGCCCGATGGCCAGCGCGCCGACCCCGGCGGCGGCGACCCGGGCCACCACCACCTCCCGGTGCGGGGTGCGCTCCCGGCGCCGGCTCAGCGTGGCGTACAGATCGTGCGCGATGGCGGCCGAGGAGGACAGCGTGACCCCGGCGACGACCGCCAGGATGGTGGCGAAGGCCACCGCGGCGACCACGGCGAAGAGCACCGCGCCGCCCGTCGACCCCGAGCCACCGCCGAGGTGGAGGGCGAGCAGCGGTACGGCGGTGTTCCCGGACGGGCTGGACTCCCGCACCTCGGCACTGCCCAGCAGCGCCGCGGCGCCGAAGCCCAGCACGATCGTCAGCAGGTAGAAGCCGCCGATCAGCCCGATGGACCAGACGACGGAACGGCGCGCGGCACGGGCGGTGGGCACGGTGCTGAACCGCGACAGGATGTGCGGCAGCCCGGCGGTGCCCAGCACCAGGGCGAGCCCCAGGCTGATGAAGTCCAGCCGGGCGGCCCAGTCGCCGCCGTACGTCAGGCCCGGGGCGAGGAAGTCCCCGCCGTGTCCGCTGCGGTCAGCGGCGGTGGACAGCAGGGCGCCCAGATCACCGTGGAACCGCAGCAGCACCAGCACCCCGAGGGCGAGCGCACCGCCCAGCAGCAGCACCGCCTTGACGATCTGGATCCAGGTGGTGGCGCGCATCCCGCCCAGCGCGACGTACACCACCATCAGAGCCCCGACACCGACGACCGTGCAGGTGCGCGCCAGGTCGCCGGTACCGCCGAGCAGCAGCCCCACCAGGCTGCCCGCGCCGACCATCTGGGCGACCAGGTAGAGGACCGAGACGGTCACCGAGGAGGTACCGGCGGCGATCCGCACCGGGCGCTCCCGGAGCCGGGCGGCCAGCACGTCGGCGAGCGTGAAGCGGCCGCAGTTGCGGACCGGTTCGGCGATCAGGAACAGCACCAGCAGCCACGCGACCAGGAAGCCGACCGAGTACAGCACCCCGTCGTAGCCGAACAGCGCGATCAGCCCGGAGATGCCGAGGAAGGAGGCGGCCGAGAGGTAGTCGCCCGCGATGGCGAAACCGTTCTCCACCGGGGAGAACAACCGGCCGCCCGCGTAGAACTCCTCCGGGGAGCCGTGCCGCTTGCGGCTCACCCAGGTGGTGATGGCCAGGGTGAGGGCGACGAACGCGAGGAAGAGCAGCAGCGCCAGGCTCTGGTGGTCCCCGGTCACCGGGCGTGCTCCCGGGTCATCTCCTGGGTCAGCCAGCGCAGTTCCAGTGCCGCCCGGTCCCGGTGCACCCGCGCGTGCCGGGCGTACGCCCAGGTCAGCAGGAAGGTGCTGGCGAACTGGGCGATGCCGGCGACCATCGCCACATTGAGCACGCCGGCCACCGGCCGGGCCATCAGGCCGGGGGCGCTGGTCGCCGCGACCACGTAGGCCAGGTACCACAGCAGGAAGGCGAGGGTCGCCGGGAGGACGAACCGGCGGTACCGTCCGCGCATCTCCTGGAAGTCGGCGCCGGCGTGCACCCGGCGGTAGACGTCCCGCGACGGCATCGCGCCCGGGGCCGGGGTCAGGGCCGGGGCCGGGGCCGGGGCCGGGCTGATGGTGGCTTCCGGGTCCGCGACCCGGTCTGTCTCCGCGCCCGGGGCCGCGCCCGTGTCCAAGTCCGGGGCCGCGCCCGGGGCTGTGCCCGGGTTCACGGCTGTGGCCGGGGCCGGGTCGACGGCGGCCTGCGGGGGCCGGGAAGCGGCCGGGTCCGGCGCCGCCCGGAGAGCGGTGGCGGCGGGGACGTCTCCGGCAGCGGGGGCGGACCCGGCGGCGAGCCCGGCGACACGGACGGTCCCGGCGGCACGGACGGTCCCGGCGGCGGGGACGGTCCCGGCGGCGGGGACGGTCCCGGCGGCGGGGTGGCGGCCGGCCGGGACGGGGCCCGGGGCCGGCCCGGTGCGACGTGGACGGCCGAGCGGCGGGCCGCCGGCCCCCGGCGCCGCCCGTCCGTCCTGCCCGTCTTCCCCGCCCCGCTGGTGTCCCCGGCCCGTCCCGTCCTGCATGTGCACCCGAAGTCTCCTTGTTCCGCGGCACATCGGCCGCGTGCCCAGAATGGGCAGCGGGGAGGGCACACGGATCCTCTCCCGAGGACGTTCACACCATCAGGTGATGCGGGCCGGAACGGGCTCCGGACCGGTCCTCGGGCGCCCCACGGCACGCGGCGGACCCGCCGCGCCCCTCCACCCGGAGGCGGAGGGGCGCGGTGGCAGGGCCCCGCACACGGTGGCGGCCGGGACGGTCAGACGTCGATGCGCGACCGGTCCAAGGTGGCGGCGGAGTTGGTGATGAACTCCTTGCGCGGTGCCACCTCGTTCCCCATGAGGAGGTCGAAGGCACGCTCGGCCGCCTCCAGATCGCTGATGTTGATCCGGCGCAGGGTGCGGTGGCGCGGGTCCATGGTGGTCTCGGCCAGCTGGTCGGCGTCCATCTCACCCAGACCCTTGTAGCGCTGGATGCCCTCCTTGAACCGCACGTTCCTGCCGCGCAGCCGCAGCAGGGTCTCCTGGAGCTCCTTGTCGGAGTAGGTGTAGATGTACTTGTCCTGCCCCTTCTTGGGGTTGGTGAGCTCGATCCGGTGCAGCGGCGGCACCGCGGAGAAGACCCGGCCCTGCTCGACCATCGGCCGCATGTAGCGCTGGAAGAGGGTCAGCAGCAGACAGCGGATGTGGGCGCCGTCGACATCGGCGTCGGCCAGGAAGATCACCTTGCCGTACCGCGCCTGGTCGATGTCGAAGGTCCGGCCCGAGCCGGCCCCTATGACCTGGATGATCGCCCCGCATTCGGCGTTCTTCAGCATGTCCGAGACCGAGGACTTCTGAACGTTGAGAATCTTGCCGCGGATCGGCAGCAGCGCCTGGAACTCCGAGTTCCGGGCGAGCTTCGCGGTGCCCAGCGCCGAGTCGCCCTCGACGATGAAGAGCTCGCTGCGGTCCACGTCGTCGCTCCGGCAGTCGGCCAGCTTCGCGGGCAGCGAGGACGACTCCAGCGCGGTCTTCCGGCGCTGCGCCTCCTTGTGCTGCCGGGCGGCGATCCGGGTGCGGGCGGCGGCGACCACCTTGTCCAGCACGGCCCGCGCCTGCTGCTTGGCGTCCCGCTTGGTGGACGTCAGGAACGCCTTGAGCTCCTTGGACACCACGTTCGCCACGATCCGGGAGGCCGCCGAGGTACCCAGCACCTCCTTGGTCTGGCCCTCGAACTGCGGCTCGGCCAGCCGGACGGTGACGACCGCCGTCAGGCCCTCCATGGCGTCGTCCTTGACCACGTCGTCCTCGGCCACCCGGAGCAGTTTGGCGGAGCGCAGCACCTCGTTCACCGTCCGGGCGATGGCACGCTCGAAACCGGAGACATGGGTGCCGCCCTTGGGGGTGGCGATGATGTTGACGAAGGACTTGACCGTGGTGTCGTAGCCGGTGCCCCAGCGCAGCGCGATGTCCACGCCGAGTTCCCGGGTCACCTCGGTGGGGGTCATGTGGCCGCGGTCGTCCAGGACCGGGACGGTCTCCTTGAAGGTGCCCTGACCGGTGAACCGGAGGACGTCGCAGACGGCCTTGTCGGTGGCGAGGTACTCGCAGAACTCGCTGATGCCGCCGTCGAAGCGGAAGGTCTCCACGGCACGCCGCTGGGCGCCCGCCTCACCGCCCTCGGGGGTGCGCTCGTCGCGGACGACGATGGTGAGGCCGGGCACCAGGAAGGCGGTCTGGCGGGCGCGGGCGTGCAGCGTCTCCAGGGAGAGCTTGGCGTCCTTGAGGAAGATCTGCCGGTCCGCCCAGTACCGGGTGCGGGTGCCGGTACGGGTCTTCGGCACCCGCTTCCCCTTGAGCAGGCCGTTGGCCGGGTCGAAGGGGGCGTCCGGGCCGGACTCGGTGAAGATCCCCGGGACCCCGCGGCGGAAGCTGATGGCGTGCGTCTTGCCGTCCCGGTCCACCTCGACGTCGAGGCGGGCGGAAAGGGCGTTGACCACGGAGGCGCCGACGCCGTGCAGACCGCCGGAGGCGGCGTAGGAGCCGCCGCCGAACTTGCCGCCGGCGTGCAGCTTGGTCATGACGACCTCGACGCCGGACAGTCCGGTCTTGGGCTCGACGTCGACCGGGATGCCGCGGCCGTTGTCGTGCACCTCCACCGACCCGTCGTCGTGCAGGACGACCTCGATGTGGTCGCAGTAGCCCCCGAGAGCCTCGTCGACGGAGTTGTCGATGATCTCCCAGAGGCAGTGCATCAGACCGCGGCTGTCGGTCGAGCCGATGTACATACCGGGGCGCTTGCGCACCGCTTCGAGTCCTTCGAGGACGAGCAGGTGCCGCGCGGTGTAGTTGGAGCCGCCCCGGTCTGCTCCGGTCAGCAGCGCAGTGGACGGCACGGACGTGTCGGCGGTCACGCGGTTCGCTCCTCGCTGAATTTCTGGATGCCCCTACTCCGGGCACGGTGGTGGCTGGGTCGCCGATGAGAGCGTACCGAGGCCTGATAGAGCCTCTGTGCCGCCACCCGTGAGAATGACCATGCTAGTCCAGACCGCCCCCTTTCGCTCACGCGTTCGATAACACGTTGGGGTGACACAAACATCACGTTCCTTTTCAGGCATGAACCATTTAGGCTCCGGGCACGTCCTCATGCACAACCGGCAACCCGGCCGGGAGGGCAAGACCGACAAGCGACGTGAAACCGTAGACCAAGGCAATACGGCTCATTCGCCGCCAAACCGTCACGATCCAGCTGACTCGGAAGGAATTTTCGAGAAAAAGGCACGAGCGGGAACGTTTTCGGCCTGGTTGGATGTTGACCCTGGTACGACAGCTCGTCGAGCTAGAGAAGAGGCGACGTGACTACTGTTCTGACCCCCGCGAGCCCGCTGACGGCCGCCGACCGCTGCGACCGCTGCGGCGCCCAGGCCTACCTGCGCGTCGTCCTGATGAGCGGCGGTGAGCTGCTCTTCTGCGCCCATCACGGACGTAAGTTCGAGCCGGAGCTCAAGAAGATCGCCGCTGAGATACAGGACGAGACGGAGCGGCTTACCACCGTCCCGGCGTCCGCAACCGACGACGAACGCTGACGCCTCGCACCCACGACGAGCCGGACCGGCCGAGAGCCGGGCTTCGGGCGGCCGCCCCTGCCTTCAGGGGCGGCCGCCCGCGTTTCACCACTACGGCCCGGCACCCCGGCCCACCCGGCGGCCCGGTCCGCAAGCCCGCCGCCGGGGCCCACCTTGGCTTGGATGCGTCGCCCCGGCGCCGCGGTCCGCTACCACCCCGTCACGGCGCCGCACAGATCCGGTGCGGGCACCGCACGGACCCGTGCGGGCGGCACCGGGCGACGACCACCGCCCCGCCCGGAACAGCACTCCGCGCCCCGCGGGCCTTCGCCGGACCGCCCATGCCCACGGACACGGGCCTCCCGGAGCACGGCCCTCAGCAGTCGACACACGCCGCCGACCACATCGCGTGAGCGCGCCCTCAACCGTGGGCCGCCACCAGCGGTGCCACCGCCGAGATCCTGGTGTAGACGCCCGGGCTGCCCGCTTCCCCGCACCCGCTGCCCCAGGACACCAGGCCGATGAGCTTGCCCCGGGCGACCAGCGGCCCGCCGCTGTCCCCCTGGCAGGCATCACGGCCGCCTTCCGGCAACCCGGCGCACACCATCGACTTCGGCCGGTAGGTGCCGTCCCCGCCGACCGGGTAGGCACGCGCGCAGTGCGTGTCGTTCAGCACCCGGACGGCCGCCGAGCGCAGCGTCCGGGAGTAGCTGCCGTCCCCGCGGGTGTCACCCCAGCCGTAGACCGCGGCCGCGGTACCCGCCCGGTACGCACGGTCCCCCTTCGGCGCCATCGGCAGCGGGCTCAGCGTCTGGCTCACGGTCAGCACCGCGATGTCCCCGGCATGGCTCTTCGGGTCGTACGCCGGATTGACCCACACCCGGCGTACCGGAAGTTCCTGCCCCTCCTGGCCGCCCAGGTCACCGCGGCCGGTCACCACCCGCATATCGGGCACCTCACGCCAGTCGACCCCCAGGACCTCGGGTCGCATGCAGTGCGCCGCCGTGATCACCGTCGTTCGCGACACCGCCACGCCTCCGCAGAACTGGCCCGACCGGGAGTCGCCGAAGCGGTCGCGGCTGCCCAGCGCCACCATCCACGGAGCATCGGAGGCACGCACCGCCTGGCCGCCGACGACCGCCCGGCCGGCGAGGGCCTGCCCCGGAGAGGCCAACAGCAGGGCCAGTGAGCCGGCGACTGCCGCCACGGGACCCAGCACGGACGAACGGCTCCGGATGCGCATGTTCTCTCCTGACCATATGGAGCGAGGTGCACACCCAGCGTCACCCATCGGTTCCGCATCCGCATCCCGAGGCGGCGGACCGGCAACACGAAGGCCGGGCCCCTCGGGGACCCGGCCTTCGAACGCCCCGGCCGCGGACGGCCTCAGCGGATATCAGTCGAGGTAGTCGCGGAGCACCTGGGAGCGGGACGGGTGCCGCAGCTTCGACATGGTCTTCGACTCGATCTGGCGGATGCGCTCACGCGTCACCCCGTAGACCTTGCCGATCTCGTCCAGGGTCTTCGGCTGGCCGTCGGTCAGACCGAAGCGCATGGACACGACGCCGGCCTCGCGCTCGCTGAGGGTGTCCAGAACAGAGTGCAGCTGCTCCTGCAGGAGCGTGAAGCTGACCGCGTCCGCCGGGACGACCGCCTCGGAGTCCTCGATCAGGTCACCGAACTCGCTGTCGCCGTCCTCACCCAGCGGGGTGTGGAGCGAGATCGGCTCACGGCCGTACTTCTGGACCTCGATGACCTTCTCCGGGGTCATGTCGAGTTCCTTGGCCAGCTCCTCCGGGGTGGGCTCACGGCCCAGGTCCTGGAGCATCTGGCGCTGGACGCGGGCCAGCTTGTTGATGACCTCGACCATGTGCACCGGGATACGGATGGTGCGCGCCTGGTCGGCCATGGCCCGGGTGATCGCCTGCCGGATCCACCAGGTGGCGTACGTGGAGAACTTGTAGCCCTTGGTGTAGTCGAACTTCTCGACGGCACGGATGAGACCGAGGTTGCCCTCCTGGATCAGGTCCAGGAAGAGCATGCCGCGGCCGGTGTACCGCTTGGCCAGCGAGACCACCAGACGGAGGTTCGCCTCCAGCAGGTGGTTCTTGGCGCGGCGGCCGTCCTCGGCGATGATCTCCAGCTCACGCTTGAGCTTCGGCGCCAGCTTGTCCGAGTTGGCGAGCTTGTCCTCGGCGAACAGACCGGCCTCGATGCGCTTGGCGAGCTCGACCTCCTGCTCGGCGTTGAGCAGCGGGACCTTACCGATCTGCTTGAGGTAGTCCTTGACCGGGTCGGCGGTGGCACCGGCCGCGGCGACCTGCTGCGCCGGGGCGTCGTCCTCGTCCTCGTCGGAGAGGACGAAGCCCTGGCTCTCGCCCTCGCCCTCCGTGCCCTCGCCCGGCTTGCCCGGACCCGCGACGTCCTCGAGCGCCTCTTCGCCCTCGAGCAGCTCGTCCGCGTCCTTCTTGGCGGTGGTCTTCTTCGCGGCCGTCTTCTTGGCGACGGTCTTCTTCGCCGTCGCCTTCTTGGCCGTGGCCTTCTTCGCGGCGGCCTTCTTCGCGGGGGCCGCCACGCCCTCGTCGGCGCCGACCTCGTCCGCGGGGACGGCCGGAGCGGCGGCGGTCTTCTTGGCGGTGACCGTCTTGGCCGTGACGGTCTTGGTGGCGGTGCGCTTCGCCGGACTCTTCGCTGCGACGCTCTTGCGGGTGCGCTTCGGCGCTTCTGCGGCACTGACCATCAGCGTCACACCCTCCTCGTCGAGGATCTGGTTGAGGCTGCGCAGAACGTTCTTCCACTGGGTTGGCGGAATCTGGTCAGCCTCGAAGGCCCGACGCACGTCATCGCCGGCGATCTGCCCATCAGCCTTTCCCCGCTCGATGAGCGCCATGACAGACTCGGACTCGGCGATCTCCGGCGGGAGCGTACGGGATGTGCTGGCCGACACGAACAACCTCTCGGAATGATGGAAACGGCTTCCGGCTCCGTCCGCGATGGACCGGAACCGACGACCACCGGCAGGGATGACCGGCGGTATGGCGGAAGTGCAGGGGACTACAGCGTCGCGAACGACCTCCATATTCCCTCCGCGACTGCCACCTCTTTAGTCATCGCACGGCACCGGAGAGCGTTACGCCCAATTGTCGTGGCCCGAGTCACATGCCAAATCTGGACAAATGCCCACAGAAGCGAATAGACCGCAGGGTGTCGCCGAATCCACGGGACCGCCGGGGCCGGCCCGGGATCCGGCGACGCCACCCCGCGTACGTCCGCTGCCGTGCGCCTTCGCTCCGGAACGGAGGACGGCTCAGTGCTCGCGCGGGGCGGGCACCACGCGCTCGACCTCCGGGTGCACCGTGAGCAGCTGCCTCATCGCGTTCTCCGCGGCGCCGCCGTCCCCCGCGCCGACGGCTTCGACGATACGGCGGTGGTGGCCGATCCCGGCCTCACTCGGCCGGTCGCACCCGATGGACGGGCCGCCGGAGACATGGAGGGCGGAGGCCACGATGCCCGCGAGGTGCTCCAGCATCCGGTTGCCCCCGACCTGGAGGAGCAGGGCGTGGAACTCGGCGTCGGCGCGGGCGTAGGTCAGCGAGTCCGCCTGGGTCAGGGCGTGCCCCATGATCTCGACCATGTCCCCCAGCCGCTGCTGCACCTCCTCGCGGCCGTGCCCGGCGGCGAGGCGCGCCGCCAGCGGCTCGATGGTCCAGCGGAGCTCGCACAGCTCCCGCCGCTGGTCGTCCCGCTGGGGCCCGAACGCCCGCCACTCGATGATGTCGGGGTCGAGCAGATTCCAGTCGCTGACCGGACGGACCCGGGTGCCGACGTTCGGCCGCGCACTGACCAGCCCCTTGGCCTCGAGGACCCGCAGGGATTCACGGACGACGGTGCGGGAGACCTCGAAGCGCTGGCCGATCTCCTCCGGAACCAGCGGGCGGTCGGCGCCCAGATCGCCGGAGACGATCATCTGACCCAGCTGCTGAACGAGTTGGCCGTGCAGTCCACGGCCGCGGTTGCCGGTCGTGCGGCGCCCCACGCGCCCGATCTCCGCGTCGGAGCCGTCCCACGCGGGGGTGCCGCCTCGGTCGGCGCCGGCGGCGTCGGGGTAGGGGTAGCGGTCTAGCTCGCCCGAGCCGGCGAGGCCGGATTCGGCTGGACGAGCCGCGGTCATCGTGGTGTGCGCAAGGGTACTCACGCATCCTTTGTCGGCGACGCCTCCCAGACCCTTAGGGTCTTTGGTGAAAAGCACACGAAAGGGTGATCGACCATTACCTCACAATTGACGCCCAATCGGACAGAAACCGCCAGCCGCCGGGGAGTTGCGAGCAGTTGAGGCGAACGGGGCGCCTGCAGGGCCGTGATCTGCTTCCCTGCGGGCACTCCACGGGGCCGTGACGGTGCACTCCGGGCCCGGTCCCGCCCTCGCAACCACCGTGCGAACCGGCGGTTTTGCGCCATCGTTCCGACTGTTCGGACCGTCGGGTGATCAGATCTCCGGGCGGAGCATCGGCGGATTCAGCAGCGTCGCGCCGCCGGCCCGGAAGAGCTGGGCCGGACGGCCTCCTTGGCGAGTCGTGGTCCCGCCTGTCGGCACCAGGAAACCAGGGGTCCCGGTGACCTTGCGATGGAAGTTCCGGGGATCGAGCGCCACCCCCCACACCGCTTCGTAGACCCGCCGCAGCTCCCCCACGGTGAACTCCCGAGGACAGAAAGCGGTCGCCAGCGAGGAGTACTCGATCTTCGACCGGGCCCGCTCCACGCCGTCCGCCAGAATCCGCGCATGGTCGAAGGCCAGCGGCGGGGACACCTCGCCGTCGTGCCGGAAGGAGCCCTCCTGGTCGAGCAGCGACTCCACCGGAGCCCACCGGACGCTGTGCGCGTCGCCTCCGGGACGGGGCGCGGGCAGGTCGGGAGCGAGCGCCAGATGGGCCACGCTGACCACCCGCATCCGGGGATCACGCTGCGGATCGCCGTACGTGGCGAGCTGTTCGAGGTGGGCGGCGTTGGGGGGCGCGGGCAGCGAGGGCTCGTGGGCGAGCAGCCCCGTCTCCTCGGCGAGCTCCCGGGCGGCCGCGGCCGAGAGGTCCTCGTCCGCCCGGACGAACCCGCCCGGCAGCGCCCACCGCCCCTGGTACGGCGGCTCGCCCCGGCGGACGGCGAGCGCGCAGAGCGCATGCTTCCGCACGGTGAGCACGACCAGATCGACAGTGACGGCGAAGGGCGGGAAAGCCGACGGGTCGTAGGGCATGAGGCGATCATAGTCGTCTCCCTGACGATAATCAGGCGCTTCACGGGGCCTGGCAACAGGGGCGGGCCGGAGGCAGGGCGGGAACGCGCCGGGCCGGGCCGGTGGTCGGACTCATCGCCATTCCCGCCTCCCGGGACGGGGCCCGCTCCGGGGCCTCGGTGCCGGACGCCGACCGTCCCGGCTGCCCCGCGGGGCCCCCGGTCCGCTGGGGCCCGGGCGGGTCCGGCGTGACCTGCGACGGGCACCGGCCGCTCCCGGCGAAGGGGCCGCCCCGCCCCCGCCGGCGGACCCCTCCCCGGCACCGCCGTCGACCCCCGGGCCGCCGCGTGCCACTTCCTCGTGGACGGCGGCATGCAGCGCGTGGCCGACCCGCTCCCGGCGCAGGCACCGGCGCAGCCGTTCCGGGTCGAGCCCGTCGTTGCACGCCTGGTGCAGCAGCCTGGCGAAGAGGTAGCCGGGGTCGGCCCGCAGGGCACGGCCGAGGGCCACCCGTGCCGACGGCTCGTCGCCCGATGACCAGGCGACCCAGCCCGCGAGGGTGAGCGGCGCCGCGGCATGTTCGCCGTAGGAGCCGAGGCAGCGCCGGGACAGGGCCCGCCACAGTCGCAGCGCCGGCTCGGCGTCCGGCCCCTCCATCCACTCCGCGGCGCGGTCGCGCGTCACCCGGTCCTGGAGCCCGATGATCGCGGTCGCCGCGTCGGCGGCGGTGAGCAGGCCGTCGTCACGGGCGTCGGCCGCGACCGGATCGGCAAGGGGCGCCACGCCACGGAACCGGTCGAGCATCCCGCCCAGCAGCGCGAGGGTCTCCTCGCGCACGGTCGCGCAGTCGGCACCGTCGAGCATCCGGGGCACCAGCCCGGCCGCGGCATCGTCCAGCGCGCTCTCCTGCTCCGGTGCCCGGGACGGCGCCAGGGGCGCCAGGCGCGCCTCCATCTGCCGCAGCGAGCCGCGCACCGTGATGCCCGCGTAGGCGGCGGTGGCGGCCATCACGGAGGTGCCGGGGACGCCGAGCGGTGTGCCGTCCGCCGGGCAGCAGCGCCGGTCGGGGCAGCAGTAGGACCAGAAGCGGCCGTCGGAGACGCACAGCGCCTCGAAGACCGGCACGTCCAGGTCGCCGCAGGCGATCCGCAGCCGCTGCGCGAGCGGCCGCAGCCGCTCCATGACGTCCCGGGCCGAGGCTCCGGGCGACGGGTCCTGGCACAGGAAGAGCACCATTCCGTCCGGTCGTGCGCCGCGCCGCTCGCCGCCGGTGATCAGGGATTCCGCGAGCTGGGTGCTGACTTCCGGCCAGTCCTCCGGGGCCTGCGGGATGCCCATCCGCAGCCGCCCCCCGAACCGGCCCTGCGGGCCGTGCAGGGCGACCAGCACGATGCTGTCGTCCGGGTGGAAGCCGAGCAGGAACGGGAGGGCGTCGGCGAGTTCGGCCGGGCTGCGCAGCGTGATCTGCTCCCGCCCGGAGGGGCCGGTCGATGGGTGCGTCGATGCGTCGTGTCGAGTCATGGCACGACGGTCCCGTGCTCGCGGAAATCCCGCCAGGCCTGTGGATAACGTTATCCACAGGCCTGGCGGGGCGGTCGCGCGATGTCGGTGGCATCAGGTTGCATGGGGGCATGACCGACAACGATCTCCGCCTCTCGGCCGACCGCGTCCTCGCCCGCCTGGTCGGTGACAGCTCCGGCACCTCGCGCCTCCGGGAGGACCAGTGGCGTGCCGTGGAGGCGCTGGTCGCGCAGGGCCGCCGCGCGCTGGTGGTGCAGCGGACCGGCTGGGGCAAGTCCGCGGTGTACTTCGTCGCCACCGCGCTGCTCCGCGAGCGGGGCGCCGGCCCCACGGTGATCGTCTCGCCGCTGCTGGCGCTGATGCGGAACCAGGTGGACGCGGCCGCCCGGGCCGGGATCCACGCCCGCACCATCAACTCGGCCAACCCCGAGGAGTGGGAGACCGTCCAGGCCGAGGTGGCGGCGGGCGAGGTGGACGTGCTGCTGGTCAGCCCGGAGCGGCTGAACAACCCCGACTTCCGGGACCAGGTACTGCCGAAGCTGGCCGCCGCCACTGGCCTGCTCGTGGTCGACGAAGCCCACTGCATCTCCGACTGGGGTCACGACTTCCGCCCCGACTACCGCAGGCTGCGGACCATGCTGGCGGATCTGCCGCCCGGGGTGCCGGTGCTGGCGACCACCGCCACCGCCAACGCGCGCGTCACCTCCGACGTGGCGGAGCAGCTGGGCACCGGCCAGGAGGGGGCGGATGACGGGGACGGCACCCGCGCCCTGGTGCTGCGCGGTCCGCTGGACCGGAAGAGCCTGAGTCTGGCCGTGGTCGAGCTGTCCGACGCGGCCCACCGGCTGGCGTGGCTGGCCGATCACCTCGGGGCGCTCCCCGGGTCCGGAATCGTCTACACCCTCACCGTGGCCGCGGCCGAGGAGGTCACCGCCTATCTGCGGCGGTGCGGGCACACCGTCGCGTCGTACACCGGACGGACGGAGAACGCCGACCGTCAGCAGGCCGAGGAGGACCTGCTGGCCAATCGGGTGAAGGCGCTGGTGGCCACGTCCGCCCTGGGCATGGGGTTCGACAAGCCGGACCTGGGATTCGTGGTGCACCTCGGCTCCCCCTCCTCCCCCATCGCCTACTACCAGCAGGTCGGCCGTGCCGGTCGTGGCGTGGAGCATGCCGAGGTGTTGCTGCTGCCCGGGCGCGAGGACGAGGCGATCTGGCAGTACTTCGCCTCGCTGGCCTTCCCCTCGGAGGAGCAGGTGCGCCGCACGCTCGACGTACTGTCCGCCGCCGGGCGTCCGGTGTCGCTGCCCGCCCTGGAGCCGCAGGTGGATCTCCGCCGCTCCCGTCTGGAAACGATGCTGAAGGTGCTGGACGTGGACGGAGCGGTGCGGCGTGAGCGCGGCGGCTGGACCGCGACCGGCCGCCCGTGGGCCTACGACGCCCAGCGGTACGCCTGGGTGGCGCGCCAGCGCGAGGCCGAGCAGCAGGCGATGCGCGACTACGCCCGCACCACGGAGTGCCGCATGGCCTTTCTGCAGCGGCAGTTGGACGACGAGACCGCCGCTCCGTGCGGGCGGTGCGACAACTGCGCCGGTGCCCGCTTCACCGCCGACGTGTCCGCTGCGTCCCTGACCGCGGCCCGCGGCGAACTGGGTCGGCCCGGGGTGGAGGTCGAGCCGCGCCGGATGTGGCCCACCGGGCTGCCGGCGGTGGGTGTGGATCTCAAGGGCCGGATCCCGGCGGACCAGCAGGCGGCCACGGGCCGGGCGCTGGGCCGGCTCTCCGACATCGGCTGGGGCAACCGGCTACGGCCGCTGCTCACTCCGCAGGCGCCCGACGGGCCGGTTCCGGACGATGTGGCGGACGCCGTGGTGACCGTGCTCGCCGACTGGGCGAAGGGGCCCGGCGGCTGGGCGTCCGGTGCCGCGGACGCCCCCGCCCGACCGGTCGGGGTGGTCACCGTCGACTCGGTCACCCGCCCCCGGCTCGTCCGGTCACTCGGCGAGCGGATCGCCACGGTCGGCCGGATACCGCTCCTGGGCACCGTCGCCTACACCGGCGGAGCGCGGGAGAAGCAGTTGCCGCGGTCCAACAGCGCACAACGGCTGCGGGCCCTGCACGGAGCGCTGACGGTGCCGTCCGAACTCGCCGCGGCGCTGGCCGAGGCGGACGGACCGGTCCTGCTGGTCGACGATCTGACCGACTCGGGCTGGACGCTGGCGGTGGCTGCCAGGCTGCTCCGCCAGGCCGGGGCGAAGGGGGTGTTTCCGCTGGTCCTTGCGGTGCAGGGATGAAGCCCGGGGTGGTCCGCGGGCGGGAATATTGGCGGCGGACCACCGTATACCGGTCACCGGCTGCAATTGCTCGTTGCCGCAGGTCGTCCCGGCCGTAAGAATTGGAGGCGCTCCCCGCTCCGCTCCGCTTCGCCTCCGGATCCTCATGGCGGCGCCGCGGTGTGCGCACCGTGCCCGACGCCCTGCACGCCCCCAGGGCGCGCAGACGAAGGGGGACCGATGACCTTCGGCTTCTCTCCGCCGCTGTCCACCGACCCCGTGTCCCGCCTGGGACGGATACTCGAACCGGCCGAGTGGGCCTCGGCCGGGATCCCGCTGCTGCGCAACCCCCGCGAGATGGTCACGGGTCTGCACGCCCGGCACCTGCCCGCTCCTTCGACGGCCGTGGTCGCCGTCCTGGGCCCCGAGGAGGGGTTGGTGGCGAGCGCCTCCTTCACCCGGCAGGCCGGGCCGCCGGACGGCTGGGAGTCCCGCAAGGCGGTGCTCGCCCAGCTCCGCCGGGTCGTCCCGCACGACCTGCGCCGCCGCGCCCCGGTACGGACCGCCGTCCTGCTCTACTGCCGCGACGGGGACGGCGGGTGGACCGAGGAGGACGGTGCCTGGATGTGGGGGCTGCGCGACGCCTGCACCCTGCACGGGCTGCGCTGTGGGGCGTACATCACGCTGACCCGGGACGGCTGGCGGGTGCTGGGCGAGGGACGGGGCGGGCGCCGGCCGCACTCCGGCTCCGCACGCGCCTGGCCGGGCGTCTCCGCGGCGTCCGTCCGGGAAACCGCGGTGGAAGAGGCTCCGGCGGCCCCTGCCGCCACCGCGCGGCGGTACGGCGCGGCGCCCGAGGCGCTGCGACGCACAGCCGCCCGGTGACAAGCGGCTCCCGGAAGGAGACCGCCGGACACCGGGCGAACGGGGACGACCGGGACCGGGTTCAGACGCCGACCGTGATGAGCGTGTTGATCCGCTGCGGGTCACCGCAGACGACCAGCAGCGCACCGGCACGGGTCATCGCCTCGGGCAGCGCCCGGGCGATGGCCTGGTCGTCGCCTCCGTTGACGGCGACCACGACGACGGCACGGCCACCGAGGCGGGCTGCGTCGGCGGCGCCGTAGAAGACGTCGTCACCCGCCTCCTGCTGGGCCCAGTAGGAGGCTTCTCCGAAGGACAGCTCGTGAGCCGCCCACGGGTGCTGTTCACCAGTGGTGAGCACCAGGATGTCGCCGGGTGCTCGGCCGGAGTCCAGCAGCAGGTCGACGGCCTCGTCCGCGGCGTCCAGCGCACCGTCCGCCGCGGCGGGGATGAGCTGGATCTGCGGAGCGGCCGGCGCCTGGGCGGCGGGCGGTGCGGGCTTGGCCGTGTCACCCGCGGCGCGCTGCGCCGCGGTCACGGCCGGACCGCGATGCGGTCCCGGGGTGCCGGGCCGCCGAGGGGCGGGCCGGGGGCCGGGACCGGGGACGGGACGGGGGGTCGGCACGGTGCGGCCTGCGGCCGGCGTCGCGCGGGGACCCGGGACACTCTCGTGAATCTGAGGCTCCTCGGGGATGAGAGGCATGAGCTGATATTTATCAAACGTCGGTGCGAGTCGCATCGGCGGGTGGCGGAATAGTCCGCTCAGAAGTCGAAGCCGAGCTGGCCACCGGCTTCCATCGCAGCTGTTCCTGGGGCGCTGCGGCCCCGCTTGAGGTGCCGCCAGCGCGGCAGGGTGTCCAGGTAGGCCCAGGACAGGCGGTGGTGCGGGGTGGGCCCCAGCTCCTCCAGTGCGGCGCGGTGCACCGGCGAAGGGTACCCGGCGTTGTCTCCGAAGCAGAAGTCCTGGTGGTCGTCACCGAGTTCGGCCATCATCGCGTCCCGTCGCACCTTGGCGATCACCGAGGCGGCGGCGACCGCCACACAGCTCCGGTCCCCCTTGATCACGGTCCGCACCCGCCAGGGGGCGCCGAGGTAGTCGTGCTTGCCGTCGAGGATCACCGCGTCGGGCACCACGGGGAGCGCCGCCAGGGCCCGGGTGGCGGCCAGCCGCAGGGCCGCCGTCATGCCCAGCTCGTCGATCTCCGCCGGGGAGGAGTGGCCGAGGGCGTGCGCGGTGACCCAGGTCTCCAACTCACGCGCCAGATCGGTGCGCCGCTTGACGGTCAGCAGCTTGGAGTCGGTGAGCCCGGTCGGTGGGCGGCGCAGTCCGGTGACGGCCGCGCAGACGGTGACCGGACCCGCCCACGCGCCGCGTCCGACTTCGTCGATCCCTACGACGACGCGGGCTCCGGTGGTGGCGCGGAGGGAACGCTCGACGCGGTGGGTGGGCGGTTCGTACGGCATGGCATGAACAACACTACGCCGCCGCCTCAGGCGCTGTGCACCCGGAGCAGGGGCAGCATCACCCGGTCGACGATCTCCACCGCGTCCCGGTCGGTGACCTGGCCTCCGCAGAGCTTCGTGCGATACATCAGGAGGGCCGGCACCACGTCCTCGACCATGCCGCTCTCGGCGTCCGGGCGCACCTCGCCGCGGGCGATCCCGTTCTTCATGATCTCCCGGATGAGCCGCTTGCCCGGGGCGAGCACCTCCCCCTCGATGAACTCGGTGAAGCGCTCGGCGGCCCGGTGGTCGCATTCGTGGATCACGGCCCGCAGCGCGACCCCGGTCCGGGAGCGCATGGAGTCGAGCAGGGAATGGCAGAAACTGAGCAGGTCGGCGCGGAGGCTGCCGTGGTCGGGCGGCTCCGCCGGGCCGGGCAGCCCGGCCCGCAGCGCGTCGAGGACGAGTTCCTCCTTCGAGGGCCAGCGCCGGTAGACCGAGGCCTTGCCGGTCTGCGCGGCGGTGGCGACGCCCTCCATGGTGAACCCTTTCCAGCCGACCTCGGTCAGCTGGTCCAGTGCGGCGGCGAGGATCGCGCGCTCCAGTACGGGGCCGCGACGACGCGCGACCGGCTGCTGCGTACCGGCCGCTCCCCGTCCCGAACTGACCATAAATATCTCTCCGTTGCTTCTGATCCGGTTAACGCTTGCATCCGTCGCTCAGGGCTCACTAACGTCGATGAGGCAGTGAACGGGACCGTTCACTAAACCGTCTCAGAGGAAACCTTGTGACAGCCTCTCAGCTCATACCCGACAGGAAGCCCGGCGCGGCAAGACGAGAGGGCCGGCCCGGGATCGCCCTGACCGTCATCGCCGCCTGCCAACTCATGGTGGTACTCGACGCCACCATTGTGAACATCGCGCTCCCGCATATTCAGGACGCGCTCGCCTTCTCCACGACGGACCTGTCGTGGGTGGTCACCGCCTACACCCTCACCTTCGGTGGTCTGCTGCTGCTCGGCGGCCGGGCCGGCGACATCCTGGGCCGCCGACGGGTGTTCACCTTCGGCATCCTGCTGTTCACCGCGGCCTCACTGCTGGGTGGCTTCGCGCAGGAGCCCTGGCAGTTGCTGGCGGCGCGGGCGCTCCAGGGGGTGGGCGGTGCCATCGCCTCCCCCACCTCGCTGGCGCTGATCACCACGACGTTCCCGGAAGGTCCCGAGCGGAACCGGGCGTTCGGGGTGTTCGCGGCCGTCTCCGCCGGTGGCGGCGCGATCGGTCTGCTGGCCGGCGGCATGCTGACCGAGTGGCTCGACTGGCGCTGGGTGCTGTTCGTGAACGTGCCGATCGGCATACTGATCGTGGTCCTCACGCCGGTCTACATCAGCGAGTCGGAGAAGCACACCGGGTCCTTCGACATCTCCGGCGCGCTCACCTCCACGCTGGGCATGGCGGCACTGGTCTACGGCTTCATCCGGGCTTCCGAGGACGGCTGGGGGGACGGCCTGACCCTGGCGTCGTTCGCGGCGGCCGTGGTGCTGCTGGCGGCCTTCGCGCTGATCGAGAAACGGGCGCGGGAGCCGATCACTCCGCTGCGGATGTTCACCGACCGCAACCGCGCCGGAACCTACATGATCATGCTGAGCCTGTCGGCGGCGATGTTCGGCATGTTCTTCTTCATCGTGATCTACGTGCAGAAGGTTCTGGACTACAGCCCGATCGCCGCGGGCGTCGCCTTCCTGCCGGTCAGTGCCGCGATCGTGGTCTCGGCGGGCCTGGCACAGCAGCTGCTGCCGATGTTCGGCCCCAAGCCCTTCATCGTGGTCGGTTCGGCCATCACCTCGGGTGCCATGATCTGGCTGGTGTTCCTGGAGCCGGACAGCTCGTACGTGGGCGGGGTGCTCGGGCCGATGCTGCTCTTCGGTCTGGGCATGGGTCTGAACTTCGTCACCCTCACCCTGACCGCGGTCTCCGGGGTCAGCCAGCACGAGGCGGGTGCCGCCTCCGGTCTGCTCAACGCCATGCAGCAGGTGGGCGGTTCGCTGGGACTGTCGATCCTGATGACGCTGTTCACCTCGGCGAGCGAGGACGAGGCGGAGAAGCAGATGCCGTCCTTCCTCAAGGAGGCGACACCGGAGCAGCTGGCCGAGGCGGAGAAGACCAAGGAGCTTCCCGCGCCGTGGGGCAACCAGGTGCTGGCCGAGGGTGTCTCGACGTCCTTCATCGCGGCGGCGGCGCTGGTGGTCCTGGCCCTGGTCATCGCCGCGGTGGTCATCAAGGTGCGCAAGAGCGACCTGGACGCGCTCAGTGGTACCGCATCCGGAGGCGGCGGCCACATGGGCTGAGAGCGGATCAGGCCCCCGGCACGCCGCAGCGCACGCCGGGGGCCTGGTCCGAAGGGGGACCGACGGTCAGCCGCCGGCGGGCCGGGGCAGCCACTCCGGGAGCGACTCGGTGCCGGCCAGCCAGGCGGCCGGGGGCGCGCCCGACGGCGCCGCCGCCACCACGCCGCCCGCGATGGCGCAGGTGGTGTCGACGTCTCCGCCGGCCTGGGCGGTCGTCCAGAACATCTCCTGATAGGAGCCGAGGTGGCGGGCGGCGGCCCAGAGCGCGAACGGCACGGTGTCGTGCGCGCTGGTGCGGCGGCCGCAGCCGAGCACTGCCGCGACGGTGCCCGGGTCGCCGTAGTCGAGCATGTCGCGGGCCCGGCGCAGCCCGGCCTGGACGGCACTGCGGGGCACCAGGGCGACCACGGCGTCCAGCAGCGCCTCGGGCCCGTCGGGCCCGTCCGGGTCGGCCACCAGTGCCGCCGCCGCGGCGACGGCCATGGCCCCGGCGACCGCCTCCCGGTGCTGATGGGTGGTGTAGGCCGAGATCTCCGCCTGGTGGGTGGCCTGCTCGGCGTCCCCCGCGTACCAGGCGCCGAGAGGAGCGATCCGCATCGCGGCGCCGTTGCCCCAGGAGCCCTGCCCGTTGAAGAGGGCCGCGGCGAGCTCGCGCCAGTCGCCGCCCTCCCGGATCAGTCGCAGCATGCGGTTGACGGCCGGGCCGTAGCCGCGGTCGAAGTCGTGGTGGGTGGCGAAGGACTGCGCGAGCGCGTCCTGGTCGATCCTGCCGTGAGTGGCCAGGACGGCCAGGATCGAGCAGGCCATCTCGGTGTCGTCGGTCCACTGCCAGGGAGCGGGCGGCAGTTCGCGGCGGGACAGCGAGGGGTAGTTGACGGGTACGAAGAACTGGGAGCCGAGGGCATCCCCCACGGCCAGCCCCCGCAGGCTGGCGAGGGCGCGGGCGAAACGGTCGTCGGTCATCGCTGCGAACTTTAGCCGGTGAAGCCGTACGGCTCCGGTGTGCACCAGCGCTCGAACGGCCGGTCGAGGTGGTAGCGGCCGTCGGCCCCGAGGATCAGGGCACGGGTCTCACCGTTCCCCGGGTTGGACAGTGATTCGAACTCGGCCACGGTCCAGTGCAGCCAGCGCATGCAGAACAGCCGCATGGTGAGGCCATGGGTGACCAGCAGGACGTTGGGCGGATGGGCGGGGTCCTCGAAGCTCCGCCACAGGCTCTCCAGGAAGGCGCCGACCCGGTCGTAGACGTCGGCCCCCGACTCCCCCTGCGCGAAGCGGTAGAAGAAGTGCCCGTAGGCGTCGCGGTAGGCCTTCTGCCTGCGCACGTCCTCCCGGTCCTGCCAGTTCCCCCAGTCCTGCTCCCGCAGCCTCGGCTCCTCCCGGATCCGGGTCCGGGACGGGTCGAGGCCGAACAGCCGGAGCGTCTGGTGGGTGCGGCGGTAGGGGGAGACGTAGACGGAGATCCTCTCCTCGCCGAACACCTCACGCAGCCGTACGCCCGCCTCGGCTGCCTGCTGCCGGCCCAGCGGGGTCAGGCCGAGGGCGTGATCGGGTCGGCGCTCGTAGACCGTGTCGTCGAGGTTCCCCTCGGATTCACCGTGTCGGACGAGGACGATGCGCCGCGGTCGTGCCATGCCGCCACACTAGATCGCCCGCGCCCCGGCCGTCGCCTCCCGGGTGGTGCCGGGCACCGGCCGGCCGTTGCGTATCTCCAGGACCTCGCCGCGGAACCTGCTGCGCAGCAGCCGGTCGTGGGAGACCAGCACCAGTGCGCCGGTCCAGCTTTCCAGGGCCTGCTCCAGCTCCTCCACCAGGCCGAGCGCCAGATGGTTGGTGGGCTCGTCGAGCAGCAGCAGATCCGCGGGGCGGGCCAGCAGCCGGGCGAGCGAGAGCCGGCGGCGCTGCCCGGCGGACAGGGACCCCACCGGCAGATGCAGATCCCGGGCGTGGAACAGCCCGTAGGACAGGAGTCGCTCGGCGTGCTCCTCGGGGGTGCCCGGGAGCCCGCGGCCGAACGCTTCGAGCAGCCGCTCCGCCGGCCGCCCCACCGGGATCTCCTGGGCGAGGAACCCGATCCGGCCCCGGCGGAGCACCCGGCCTTCGTCGGGTTTCACCAGTCCCGCCACGACCCGCAGCAGGGTGGACTTGCCGGCGCCGTTCGCACCGTGCACCAGCAGTCGCCGGCCGGCCTCGATGGTGAGCCGCTCGACCGCCAGCCGGTCGCCCACCCGCACCCCGGCCAGGTCCACCAGCGTCCCCGCGGAGGTGCCCACCGCGGGCCGGGCCGCGAACCTCAGCGGCTCGGGCGGCCTGGGGACCGGGTTCTCCCGGAGCCGCCGGAACCGTTCCTGGGCGTTGCGCACCCGGCTGGACACCGAGGCCTGGACACGGCCCTTGTCCCGGTCGTAGGCCATCTTGTTCCCGTCCTTCCTCGCGCGGCCGGGTGCGACCCGCTGCGCGGCGCCGACGGCCGTCTCGGCGAGCGCGGTGGTCTCCGCGCACCACTGCTCGTACTCCTGTTCCCAGCGGCGACGGGCTGCGGCCTTCTCCGCGGTGAACCCGGCGTATCCCCCGCCGTACCGGACAAGGGTGCGGCGATCGGCGTCCACCTCGACGATGGCGGTGGCCACCCGCTCCAGGAACAGCCGGTCGTGGGAGACGGCGATGACGGTGCCGGGGTGTGCGCGGAGCGCGTCCTCCAGCCATCCGAGGGTGGCCCCGTCGAGATGGTTGGTCGGCTCGTCCAGCAGCATGACCTCGGGCGAGGCGGCGATCAAACAGGCCAGCCCCAGCCGGGCCTGCTCCCCTCCGGAGAGACTGCCGAGGATCCGGTCCCGGCCGATGTGCGCCAGCCCCAGCCCGTGCAGCGCCTTGTCCACCCGGGCGTCGGCCTCGTACCCGCCGCGCGCCTCGAACACGGTCAGCAGCTCGCCGTAGGCGGCGAGGGCGCCGCCGTCGCCGCGGGCGAGGGCTGCTTCGAGTTCCCGCAGCCGGCTCTCCATGGTCCTCAGCTCGGCGAGGGCGAGGTCGATCGCCTCCCGCACCGTGCGGTCGGCGGGAAGTTCGGGGGTCTGCGCCAGATGTCCGGCCCCTCCCTCGGCGAGCGTGGTGGCCACGCCGTCGTCCGGTTTGTGCTTGCCGGAGAGCAGCCGGAGCAGGGTGGACTTCCCGGCGCCGTTCTCCCCGACGATGCCGATCCGCTCACCGGGTCGGACGGAGAAGGACACGTCGTCGAGGAGCAGCCGGTCCCCTCGGGAGACGGTGACGTTGCGCAGCGAGACCTGGGTGGGCATGAGGAACCTCCGGCGATCGGTGGCGGGGTGAACGGCCCCGCCGGAATCAAATGCAACTCATGTCGCGTTACGCTGATGATGACACGATGCCACTGACTAACGCAACAGGAGTTGCAGTTGACCGAGGAATCCCCCGCCCAGGCGCCGGGTACCGTCCGCCCCGGCGGACGCACCGCCCGCACCCGCGCCGCCGTCCGCGACGCCGTGCTCACCGGGCTGAGCGAACACGGCTACCCCGGGCTGACCGTCGAGTACGTCGCCGAGCACTCGGGCGTCCACAAGACCACGCTCTACCGGCGCTGGGGCGGCGTGGAAGGGCTGGTCGCGGACGCCCTCGACCTGGCGGGCGAGGACAGCTGGACCCCACCCGACACCGGCAGCCTCGAAGGGGATCTGCGCGCGCTCGCGCACGAGGTGGTGGACACCTTCGGTGATCCCTCGGCGGCCGCCGCGCCCACCGCGTTCGTCGCCGCCGCTTTCCAGTCCGAGCAGGCCGCGAGGGCCCTGCGTGCCTTCTACGGCGAGCGGTTCGCGCGCTGCGGGACGATGCTGGACAGAGCGGTCGAGCGGGGGGAGATCCCGGCCGGCAGTGACGGGGCGGCGGTCGCCGGCGCCGTCTCGGCGCCGCTGTTCTTCCGCGCCTTCGTCACCCGGGAACCGCTGGACGCGGCGCAGGCCGACCAGGCGGCCGCCGCGGCGCTCGCCGCCGTGCGCGCGGGGGCCTACCGCCCCGCGCGTCCCCGGTGACGGTCCCGCCGACCGCCGGTGGCGCCCCGCGTGCCGCCTCCGGTCATGGCCCCGCCGCGCCGGAGTCGGGTCCGCTCAGACCGTCCAGGCCGGCTCGAGGCTCACCACGTCACCGGCGATGGCGGCCACGTCCGCCTCGGTCTGGGCGCGCAGGGCGAGCCGCTCCACCCGCTCGGTGCGGTACTTGCCGTGCTCGGCGGCCGAGTTCCACATCGACAGCACCAGGAACTCGGCTCCGGGCGCCTCCCCGAAGATCCCGCGCAGCATGCCGGGCGACCCGGCCATCGCCGGGTTCCACACCTTCTCCTGGACATGGACGAAGTGCTCCACCCGGTCCTCGTGCACCCGGCAGTGCGCGATGCGCAGCACGTCCACGTCCGTGAACTTCGGCTGGAACCCGACCTTCACGTCGAAGCGGTGCTCGAAGAGCCGGACCTGGGGGTCCTTGTAGGTTCCGGACTGCGCGGCCGCCAGCCGGTCATGGGAGCGCGCCATGAAGGAGTCGTAGAGGGCGCGGCTCTCCCAGAAGCCGAATATGTGGGCCACCGACTCGCGCCGCTGGCTCCAACCGCCGCCCTGCCCACGGAATCCCGGTTCCCCGAGCAGCCCCGCCCACTTCCGCTGCCCGCGCTCGAAGCCACGGCGATCGACCACGGTGCAGCGAATCCACTTGACCAGCACCGCGCTATCGTACGGCCCCGCCGGTTCCGCCGCGGCCCCGCCGGAACCGGCTCCACCCGGACACCGCGCCGTCTCCGGCGGCCGGTTCGGTCTTCCGGCCGGCGCCGCGTCGGGCACGCCGAGCCGCCGGCCGGCCGGGCGGAGGCGTTCCGGCTCCTTCCGGTGGCCGCGGGCCCGGTGCGCGCCGCCGGCCGGAGGGGCCACCGGACCGGACACCCCAGGTGCCCGGCGGCGGCGGGCGGAGGGACCGGCCCCCGCTACTGCGCGGGGTCGATGGGGGTCAGGACGCCGAACGCCTCCTCGACGGCCTCCGCGGCGGACAGACACAGGTCTTCCCGGTAGGCGCGCCCGATGAGCTGGACCCCGCGGGGCAGGCCGTCGGCGAGGCCGACCGGCACCGCGACCGCCGGCACCCCGGCGAAGCTGGTCGCCGAGCACAGCCGCATCGCGGTGGCCACCAGGTCGTGCCCGTCCCGGTCCCGGGACTCCAGGCCCGGTTCCACCGGCGGTTCGGTGAACACCGGGCCGAGCACCAGCGGATAGCGGTCCAGGAACTCGGCCCACGAGCGCCGCACACCGAGCTGCACGCCGGGCAGCCGCAGGTACCCGTCGAGGTCGACGGCGGGGGTCCGTTCCATCGACATCTCGATATAGCGATGTCCGCCCTCACCGAGCAGGGTCCGCAGCACCGGCCACTGCCGGCTGAACTCGGTGATCGTCAGCTGGCCATAGGCGGTGAGGGCGTCGGCCAGCCGCGGTACGTCGTCGACCTCCTCCACCGCGTACCCGGCGCGGTCCAGGACGTCCGCCGCGTCGCGTACCGCGCTGCGGACGTGCGGATGCACCCCGAGGCCGCCGGGGTCGGTGACGACCGCCACCCTGACCGGCCCGGGCAGCGGTTCACCGCGCACCGGCGCAGGCACCGCGCGCGGATCGCGCGGGTCGGGTCCGGCCAGCGCCTCGAACGCGGTGCGCAGGTCCGCGACGGTGCGCGCCAGGGGCCCGTCGACCACCAGCGTCTGGGCCGCCAGCGGCGGATCCTCCGCCCCGATGCGGTGGTCCGCGGGGAAGCGCCCGAAGGTGGGCTTCAGGGCCGCCACCCCGCAGAAGGCGGCCGGGATGCGGACCGAGCCCCCGGAGTCGTTGCCGAGGCCGATGCCCGCCATGCCGGTCGCCACCGCCACGCCGTCGCCGCCGCTCGTCCCGCCCGGGGTCACCCCGCGGTCCCACGGATTGACGGTGTCGCCGAAGAGTTCACTGCGGCTGTGCATGCCCGCCAGGGTCAGTGTCGGCATGTTGCTGTGCCCGATCGGGATGGCGCCCGCGGCGCGCAGCCGGGCCACCGGCGGCGCGTCGGCCGGCGCCACGAGGTCCCGGAAGCGCGGCGCGCCGTGTGTGGTGGGGACGCCGCCGATGCCGATGCTCTCCTTGACGGTGAAGGGCACCCCGGCGAGCGGCCCCGGCTTCTCGCCGGCCGCCAGCCGCCGGTCCAGCTCCGCGGCGTCCTCCCGTGCCCGGTCGGCGAGCAGCTGGGTGACCGCGTTCACGGCCGGATTGACCTCGGCGATGCGCTCCAGATGGCTCTCCACCACCTCCGCGGCGCTCACCTCGCCCCGGGCCACGGCCGCGGCCAGCCCGTTCGCCGCCATCTTCCACAGCAGGTTTCCCATCCCGGCTCCTTTTCCGATGCGCTTGCATCACATCGTAGACTGGCAACCGATACAAGCGCATCGCCATAGTCCGGAGGCCGGGATGCCCAAGCAGGTCGACCACGAGGAGCGGCGCCGCCTGATCGCGGAAGCGGTGTGCGGGCTCGCCGACACCCACGGGCTGGAAGGGGTCACGCTGCGGGACGTGGCCGCCCGGGCCGGGGTGTCGATGGGTGCGGTCCAGCGGTGCTTCCGCACCAAGGAGGAGATGCTCGCCTTCGCCCTCGGACACATCGGGGAACGCGTGGCGGGCCGCGCCCGGGCCCGGATCACCGGTTCCCCCGCGCAGTCGGCGGGCACCGCCCTCGCCCACACCGTCACCGAGGTCTCGCTGCTCGCCGACGAGCACCGGGCGGAGGCCCGGGTCTGGCTGGCGTTCATCGCCCAGGCGGCCGTCTCCCCCGGGCTCGCGGAGATCATCCGCCGCAACTACGCCGCGCTGCAGGACGTCTTCACCCGCCTGGTCGCCGAGGCGGCCGGCCGGCCGGACGCCGACCGGGAGGCGCGGGCGCTGCTCGCCCTCGCCGACGGGCTGACCACCCATGTGCTCATCGGGCATCTGTCGTCGCAGGCCGCCCTGGAGGTCCTCGACGGACACCTGGCCCGGCTGCTGGCCGACGCGCAGCCCCCCGCCCGGGAGTCCTGACGGGCCTTCCGGCGCGCCTCACCGCCCGCCCGCGGCACGGCGCCGCCCGATGGATGCGCCCCGCCCGGAACACGGCGCCGCCCCGACGCGCCCCGCACCGAACACGGCGCCGCCCGATGCGCCCGCCCCGGGCACGGTGCCACTCGGCACCGGTCCGCCCCCGGTTCGGCACCGCCCGACGACGGCCCGCCCCAGCTCGGGACCGCGCACCGGCGGACCGCACCCGGCACGGTGCCGGGGGCGCCGCCGGACCGCCCCGGCGGCGGGCATGGCGAAGGGGACCGACCACGGTGGTCGGTCCCCTTCGTCAGCCTTCGGCCGGGTGCGGGCCGGTGCCGGACACCGCGTCCGGCGCCGGCCCGCCCGGCATCAGCTGCAGCCGCTGGTGGAGCCGCAGCCCTCGCAGATGTAGCAGCTTCCGGCGCGCTGCATCTTGGTGCCGCAGGAGAAGCACAGCGGCGCGTCCGCGCTGATGCCCAGCTGCATCTCGACCAGTTCGGCCGAGGTGTGCGCCTGCTTGGGCGCCGGGGCGGCCACCTGCTCCGGCCGCGGCGCGGCCACGGCCTTGAGGGTCTCGGTCTGGCGCGGGGCGGACTGGGCCAGACCCTCGACGTCCATCTCGTCGTCGGACGGTTCGTAGGAGCCGGTCTCCAGGTGCCGCTGCCGCTCCTCGGCCGAGTGGATGCCCAGGGCGGAGCGGGTCTCGAACGGCAGGAAGTCCAGCGCCAGGCGGCGGAAGATGTAGTCGACGATCGACTGCGCCATCCGCACGTCCGGGTCGTCGGTCATGCCGGCCGGCTCGAAGCGCATGTTGGTGAACTTCGAGACGTAGGTCTCCAGCGGCACGCCGTACTGCAGGCCCACCGAGACGGCGATGGAGAAGGCGTCCATCATGCCCGCGAGGGTCGACCCCTGCTTGGACATCTTGAGGAAGACCTCGCCCAGGCCGTCGTCCGGGTAGGAGTTGGCCGTCATGTAGCCCTCGGCGCCGCCGACCGTGAAGGAGGTGGTGATCCCGGGGCGGCCCTTGGGGAGGCGCTTGCGCACCGGGCGGTACTCGACGACCTTCTCGACCGTCTCACGGATGGTGGCCTCGGCCTTCTCCGTGATCTCGGCCTTCTCCTTCTCCTTGGTCTTGGCGGAGAGGGGCTGGCCGACCTTGCAGTTGTCGCGGTAGATGGCGAGCGCCTTGACGCCCATCTTCCACGCCTCGAAGTAGACCTCCTCGACGTCCTCGACCGTGGCCGTCTCCGGCAGGTTGACGGTCTTGGAGAGCGCGCCGGAGATCCACGGCTGGATCGCCGCCATCATCCGGACGTGGCCCATCGCGGAGATGGAACGCTCGCCCATGGCGCAGTCGAAGACCTCGTAGTGCTCGGTCTTCAGGCCGGGGGCGTCGACCACGTTGCCGTGCTCGGCGATGTGGGCGACGATCGCCTCGATCTGCTCCTGCTGGTAGCCCAGGCGGCGCAGGGCCTGCGGGACGGTGCCGTTCACGATCTGCATCGAGCCGCCGCCGACCAGCTTCTTGAACTTGACCAGCGCGAGGTCCGGCTCCAGGCCGGTGGTGTCGCAGCTCATGGCCAGGCCGATGGTGCCGGTGGGCGCGATCACACTGGCCTGCGAGTTGCGGAAGCCGTGCTTGGCACCCAGCCGCAGCACGTCCTGCCACGCCTCGGTGGCCGCGGCCCAGATCGGGGTGTCCAGGTCGTCCATCCGCTTGGCGGCGGCGTTGGCGTCCGCGTGCTGCTTCATCACGCGCTGGTGCGGCTCGGCGTTGCGGGCGTACCCGTCGTAGGGGCCGACCACGCCGGCCAGCTCGGCGGAGCGCCGGTAGGAGGTGCCGGTCATCAGCGAGGTGATGGCGCCGGCCAGGGCGCGGCCGCCCTCGCTGTCGTACGCGTGGCCGGTGGCCATCAGCAGCGCGCCCAGGTTGGCGTAGCCGATGCCCAGCTGGCGGAAGGCGCGGGTGTTCTCATCGATCTTCGGGGTCGGGAAGTCGGCGAAGCAGATGGAGATGTCCATCGCGGTGATGACCAGCTCGACGACCTTGGCGAAGCGCTCGGAGTCGAAGGACTGGCTGCCCTCGCCGTCGTCCTTGAGGAACTTCATGAGGTTCAGCGAGGCGAGGTTGCACGAGGTGTTGTCCAGGTGCATGTACTCGCTGCACGGGTTCGACGCGGTGATCCGGCCGGACTCCGGGCAGGTGTGCCACCGGTTGATGGTGTCGTCGTACTGGATACCGGGGTCGGCGCAGGCCCAGGCGGCCTCGGCCATCTTCCGGAACAGGGACTTGGCGTCGACCTCCTCGATGACCTCACCGGTCATCCGGGCACGCAGGCCGAAGCTGCCGCCGTTCTCCACGGCGGTCATGAACTCGTCGTTCACCCGGACCGAGTTGTTGGCGTTCTGGTACTGGACGGAGGTGATGTCGTCGCCGCCCAGGTCCATGTCGAAGCCCGCGTCGCGCAGCGCGCGGATCTTCTCCTCTTCCTTGACCTTGGTCTCGATGAAGTCCTCGATGTCGGGGTGGTCGACGTCGAGCACGACCATCTTGGCGGCCCGGCGGGTGGCACCGCCCGACTTGATGGTGCCGGCGGAGGCGTCGGCGCCGCGCATGAAGGACACCGGGCCGGAGGCGTTGCCGCCGGAGGACAGCAGCTCCTTGCTGGAGCGGATCCGGGAGAGGTTCAGGCCGGCGCCGGAACCGCCCTTGAAGATCATCCCCTCTTCCTTGTACCAGTCGAGGATGGACTCCATGGAGTCGTCGACGGAGAGGATGAAGCAGGCGCTGACCTGCTGCGGCTGGGGCGTGCCGACGTTGAACCAGACCGGGGAGTTGAAGCTGAAGATCTGGTGCAGCAGGGCGTAGGCCAGCTCGTGCTCGAAGATCTCCGCGTCGGCCGGGGAGGCGAAGTACTGGTGGTCCTCGCCGGCCTTCCGGTAGGTCTTCACGATGCGGTCGATGAGCTGCTTCAGACCGGTCTCGCGCTGCGGTGTGCCGACCGCCCCGCGGAAGTACTTGCTGGTGACGATGTTGACCGCGTTCACCGACCAGAAGTCGGGGAACTCGACGCCACGCTGCTCGAAGTTGACCGAGCCGTCGCGCCAGTTGGTCATGACGACGTCACGGCGCTCCCAGACCACCTCGTCGTACGGATGCACGCCGGGGGTGGTGTGGATGCGCTCGATGCGCATGCCCTGACGGGCGCTGGCCTTGCTGCCCTTGGAGCGGGAGCCTCGTGCCGGGCCGCTCGTCGTCTCTGTCATTCCGCCTCCCTGTACGGGCGAAAACGCCCTGATGTGCCCGATTCTTCCCAGGCACGGTGTTCTGATCTTTCACCCGGTCGCACGCTGCGCGCCCGGGTACGTCGGTGGCCGTCGCTCAGTCGGCGACGGCGGCGGGCGCGGGGGCCGCCGCGGCCCCGTCGGCGCCGGACCCGTCATCGGCGGGCGCGGGAGGCCGTGCTTGCGCACGCAGCTCGGCGACCGCCGCCTCGAAGTCCTCCAGCGAGTCGAACGCCTGGTAGACGGACGCGAATCGCAGGTACGCGACAAGGTCCAGCTCCTTGAGCGGGCCCAGTATGGCCAGCCCCACGTCATGGGTGGACAGCTCCGCGCTGCCGGTCGCCCGCACCGCCTCCTCGACCCGCTGACCCAGCTGGGCCAGCGCGTCCTCGGTGACCGGCCGGCCCTGGCAGGCCTTCCGCACGCCCGAGATGACCTTGCTGCGGCTGAAGGGCTCGGTGACCCCGCTCCGCTTGATCACCATCAGCGACGCGGTCTCGACCGTGGTGAACCGACGGGAGCAGTCCGGGCACTGGCGGCGTCTGCGGATGGAGCAGCCGTCATCGGTGGTCCGGCTGTCGACGACACGACTGTCGGGGTTCCGGCAGAAGGGGCAATGCACGGTTCCCACCCTTCTCCGCCCTCGGAAACTGCGTACCACCAGGCACGACTGAACAGCTCCGGCGGACCGTCGCAGGCCTCTCCGGAGAGGGCACCAGCATAAGGGACGGCGGCGGAGGGGAATCACCCGGACCACTACCCGTGGGAGACCGGCAGCCTCCCAACCACTAGATGTGGTACCGGATATCGATCCGAACCCCTGGCGTGTCGCGACGCCGAAGCAGACACGAGACTACGCGACGGGACCCGGTCACCGATCCGCGGGGCAGCGGGTGCCACACTGGAGCGGCCTTCGCGCGCCTTGTCATCGCCCTCGGCTCATACACCCGATCCCATGTTCCCGTCAGCTGATCTGCGATATTTCACTCGAACGTGTGTTTGGCGCAACCTTTCGAAAGCAACTACCGTTGACCAGCCAGGGAGACATTTTCGAGAGGGGCCGACGCCGTGACCACCACCACAGACAGCGCCACCATCACCGCTCAGGACCGCTCCCAGAGCCGACTCGAACACACGCATGCAATGAATGACGCCACCACGAACCCGGAGGGCATCAAGCCCACACGTTCGCTCCCTGGCCGACCTCCAGGCATCCGCGCGGACAGCTCGGGGCTGACCGACCGGCAGCGGCGGGTCATCGAGGTGATCCGCGACTCCGTGCAGCGGCGGGGCTACCCGCCGTCCATGCGCGAGATCGGGCAGGCGGTGGGGCTGTCCAGCACCTCCTCCGTCGCGCACCAGCTGATGGCCCTGGAGCGCAAGGGGTTCCTCCGCCGCGACCCGCACCGTCCCCGGGCGTACGAGGTGCGGGGCTCCGACCAGCCCGCCGTGCAGCCGACCGACACCGCCGGCAAGCCCGCCGCCTCCTACGTCCCCCTGGTGGGCCGGATCGCCGCCGGTGGCCCGATCCTGGCCGAGGAGTCGGTCGAGGACGTCTTTCCGCTCCCCCGGCAGCTGGTCGGCGACGGTGAGCTGTTCGTCCTCAAGGTCGTCGGCGACTCCATGATCGAAGCGGCGATCTGCGACGGCGACTGGGTGACGGTCCGCCGCCAGCCGGTCGCGGAGAACGGCGACATCGTCGCCGCGATGCTCGACGGCGAGGCGACGGTCAAGCGCTTCAAGCGCGAGGACGGTCATGTCTGGCTGCTGCCGCACAACGCGGCGTACCAGCCGATCCCTGGTGATGAGGCGACCATCCTGGGCAAGGTGGTCGCCGTACTGCGGCGGGTCTGAGGCGCTCCCCAGCCCTCCACCACGCCGCCTGACGACCGGGCCCCGGGACCACTGCGCCGGTTCCGGGGCCTGCTTGTGTGCCGGTAGTCGAGGACGCCACCAACCCTCGGCGCAGACCACGAACGCCTCCGATCAGGCCGGAAGCGCTCCTCCCGCTAGGTTGCCCCGGGCAGGCCGCACCGCGGCCCGGCTCCGTCCCCGCTCGTCCACCCGCCTCGGCCGGGGACGGGCTCCCCATCCGTCCCCGGCGCTACTTCGAGCCGTCCGCCGTGGCCGCGGCGTCGATGGCGGCCAGCGAGCGACGGACCTGATTCCGGTCGGTCGTGTACCAGAAGTCCGGCATCGAAGCCCGCAGGAAGCTCCCGTACCGGGCACGGTCCAGCCGGGGGTCGAGCACCGCGACCACACCGCGGTCGCCGGTGGCCCGCACCAGCCGGCCCGCGCCCTGGGCCATGAGGAGCGCGGCATGCGTCGCCGCCACCGCCATGAATCCGTTCCCCCCGGCCTCCTCCACGGCCTTCTGCCGGGCACTCATCAAGGGGTCGTCCGGGCGGGGGAACGGGATGCGGTCCATGACGACCAGCTGGCAGCTCGGTCCGGGCACGTCCACCCCCTGCCACAGCGACAACGTACCGAACAGGCAGGTGCGGGGGTCGGCGGCGAAGGCCCGGATCAGCTCGCCCAGGGTGTCCTCGCCCTGGAGCAGGATCGGCACGTCCAGCCGGCCGCGCAGTTCCTCGGCCGCGGCCTGGGCACCGCGCATGGACGAGAACAGTCCGAGGGTACGGCCGCCCGCGGCCTCCACCAGTTCGGCGAGTTCGTCCATCATGTCGCCGCGGCTGCCCTCCCGCCCCGGCTGGGACAGGTGCTTGGCGACGTACAGGATGCCCTGCCTGGGGTAGTCGAAGGGCGATCCGACGTCCAGCCCCTTCCACTCCGGGACGTCATCGCCCCCGGTGCCCTCCGGCGCCAGGCCGAGTGAGGCGCCCACTCCGTTGAAGTCCCCGCCGAGCTTGAGGGTGGCGGAGGTGAGCACCACCGAGCGCTCGCTGAACAGCTTCTCCCGCAGGAGTCCGGACACCGACAGCGGCGCAACCCGCAGCGAGGCCCCGAACCGGTCGTGCCGCTCGTACCACACGACGTCGTACTCGGAGCCCTGGACGATCCGCTCCGCCACCGCGTGGACGTTCTCCACCGAGGCCAGTGCCTGCTTCCGCACCGCGTCCTCGTCCTGCACGGACTTGTCGCGGGTGGCGCCGATCGCGGAGATGACCGTGCGGGAGGCGTCCCGGAGCGCCATCAGGGCGTAGCCGAGGTCCTCCGGGACCTCCTCCAGCCGCCCCGGCAGCGCCAGCTCCATCACCCGCTCGAAGGTGTCCGACGCGGTCTGCAGCGCGTCCGCGGCCTTCTCGTCGACGAGCTTGGCGGCGCGGCGCACCGCCCGGCCGACCTGGCCCGGGGTGAGCTCCCCGGTGGCCGCCCCGGTGACCCGGGAGACCAGCTCATGGGCCTCGTCGATGATCAGCACTTCGTGGCCGGGCAGCACCGGGGCGCCCTCGATCGCGTCGATGGCGAGCAGTGCGTGGTTGGTGACCACCACGTCGGCGAGCTTGGCCCGCTCCCGGGCGGCCTCCGCGAAGCACTCCGCGCCGTAGGCGCACTTGGACGCCCCGAGGCACTCCCGGGAGGTGACCGAGACCTGTGACCAGGCCCGGTCCGACACCCCGGGGGTCAGGTCGTCACGGTCGCCGGTCTCCGTCTCGTCCGCCCAGTCCCGCATCCGCAGCAGGTCCTGGCCCAGCTTGCTGGTGGGGGCCGCCGCTTCGAAGGCGTCGAAGAGCCCTTCCTCGTCGTCCTGCGGCACCCCTTCGTGCAGCCGGTGCAGGCAGAGGTAGTTCGACCGGCCCTTGAGCATGGCGAACTCCGGCCGGCGGCGCAGCAGCGGGTGGAGCGCCTCGACGGTCCGCGGCAGATCCCGCTCGACCAGCTGCCGCTGGAGCGCCAGGGTGGCCGTGGCGATCACCACCCGCTCCCCGTGGGCGAGCGCGGGCACCAGGTAGCCCAGGGACTTACCGGTGCCGGTACCGGCCTGCACCAGGAGATGGGAACTGCCGTCGATCACCTCGGCGACGGCTTGGGCCATGGTGACCTGGCCGGGGCGCTCCGTGCCGCCGACGGCGGTGACGGCGGCGTGCAGGAGCTCGGGGAGAGGGGGCTTCGTCATAGCACCACCACCCTACGGCGGACCACTGACAACGGGGATCACAACGGGAGAAGGCGGCCGGGACCCGCCGGTGCCGACCGGAGCCACCGGTTCCGTCCCGGCCGGCGAGCGCGGGGGCGGCGGGCCGGGGCGGACGGACCACCCGTGGACCGCGGCGCCGTCCCCGTGGCCGGAAGCGGCTCTCCGGGCCCGGCGGGGCCGGCCGTCCGGAGTGCCGGGCCGGGGCCCGCGGGGCGCCGCGCGTCACAGCACGGCACGCAGTGCCCGGTCCCGGACCATCAGCGCCGCGCGCTTGCCCGGCAGCTCGAGTTCGGCGCCGAGCCGGAAACCCGCGCCCAGGAAGGCCGCGACCGAGGGGGTGTTCCGCAGGTCGGGTTCGGCGACGACCCGGCCGCACCCGGGACGGCGGTCCAGGACCAGGTCGGCGACGGCCCGCAGCAGGGTGGTGCCCAGGCCGCGGCCGCGGTCGGCGACCGTGCCGATCAGCAGGTGCAGCCCGGTGTCGTGCGGCCGGATCGGGTAGTGCCGGGCCAGCGGGTCCAGGTCGGCGCGGTAGACCTCCCAGTAGCTCATCGGCACACCGTCCAGCGCGCCCAGGCACGGCACGCTGCGGCCGTCGCCTTCGAGCTGGGCCCGGAGGTGTTTCTCGGTGATGTGGTCCGCGCCGTCCAGTTCCCAGAAGGCCGCGACCGCCGGATCGTTCATCCAGCGGGCGAGCAGCGGCAGGTCCCGCTCCACCCGGACCGGGACGAGCTGGAAGGCCCCCGCCGCGGTGGCCACCGGGCCCCAGCCCGCCAGACCGTCCAGCAGATCGTGGCGGCCGCCGTGGCCGGCGCGGGGTGACAGCTCCTCCGCGGACAGCGCCGGCACCGGCTGCTCGGTCAGCCGCAGGTCGAGGGTGTCTTCGGCGCTGGTGCCCGTACCAGCGGTGAGGTCGGGGGGCGGCACGTCGACGGTCTCCTCTGCGGTGCGGGGGCGGCGGGCGGTGGACCGGGCGGGGGCCGGCGGCACGGGGGCGCGCCCCCGGGGCCGGCCGCGGCCCGGATCAGCCCGCGGTGGTCAGGGGGTTGGGAACGGTGACGTAGACGGACTGCGTGTCGACCGGGCCCACCAGTTCGTCCAGGCCGTGCAGCCGGGTGAGCAGGTTCGCCTTGCAGCGCAGCGTGGGCGAGTCCAGCAACCGGGCCGGGAGCGCGGAGCCGGCACCGGTGGCCGGGGACGCGGCCTGTCCGAGGAATCGGCGGAAGGCGGCGAGCAGCACGCCCTCGTCGGCGAGCCGCTGCGAGCCGAACGCACCGACGAGGCCGAGCACGTTGTTGACCCCGAGGTAGTAGGCGAGGCGTTCGTCGGCCACCGCGTCCCGGACGAAGGTGTCGCTGCGCTCGCCGATGCCGGGCAGGCGGCGCTCCAGCCCGGCGCGCCGGGACTCGCGGAAGTAGTAGCCCTGGTTGTCGCGGTAGCGGCCGCCGGCCGGCCAGCCGTCGGCGTCCAGCAGCACCACGGTGTTCTGCTGGTGGGCCTCCAGGGCGACACCCACCGTCCCGTCGAGCCAGAGCACCGGCCACACCACGGCGTGCAGGTAGCGCAGGAACCACTCGGCGGCCACCATCCGGGGCGGGCGGCCGGTGACGGCGGCCAGCCGGTCCACCACCTGGGCCAGCCGCGACCGGAGCGCCGTCCGACCGGGCCACGGGCGCGGTGCGGTGAGCCCGGCGACGCAGAGTGCCCGGTCCTCGGGGCCGAACGGATTGTGCCGGATCACCACGTCGAGGCCCGCGACCGGGCTTCCGTCCGGTGCGTCGACGCCGAGCCAGGCCGGGTCGCGGACGATGTCGAAGCCGCCGCCCGGGACGCCGGGGACGCCCGGGCAGGCCGCCTGCCACTGGCCGTGCAGCCCGGTGCGGAGCAGCCGGTGCACCTCGACGCCGCGGTGCAGTTCCTTGCGGAGGTTCTCGCGGCGGGAGTTGGTGATGCGCACCGCGAGCGACAGCTTCAGCATGGCCGGCGCGGTGGGCCGGTGGACGGTCCGCAGCGAGGACGTCGGATGCCAGTCGGGGCCGTGGCTGCCGAGGTCGCGCAGCAGCCCGGCGTCCAGCAGCTCGGCCACCGCGGGCCGGTGCCGCAGCTCGCGCGCCTGCCAGGGGTGCACCGGAAGCGGTACGGCGGCATCCGGCAGGCCGGGCGGTTCGGCGCCGGCCAGCGAGCGGGCGAGCCGCTCCGCGGAGACCGCGCGGCCGCGCTGGGTCCAGGCCGAGTCGGCGGCCAGCACCGAGCGGTCGACGGCGAACCAGTGCAGCGGGAACGAGCCGCGCGACTCCGGGGAGTAGCGCAGGGCCTCCGCGTCGGTGAGGCCCTCCCGGCTCTTGGGTGTGGGGTGCAGCGGGTGCCCGAAGACCAGGGACTGCTCGGCGGCGAGGAAGTGGCTCGGCGGCACCCCGGGCTCGGCGGGTGCGGCGCGGCGTACGGCGAGGAACGCGGCGGTGCGGCGCACCGACTCCGCGACCCGGCCCACGAGCTCCGCGGCCTCCACCGCGCCGGGGATGCGCGCCGGTGCCGCGGCGCCGGTGACACCAGGCTCGCGGCCGGCGGTGTCGCCGCCGGGCCGGGCGTCACCGCCCGCGGGCCGGCCCCCGGTGTCCCCGCCGGAGCCGCCCGGGGCTCCGCCGGGAGCCGCGGGGTCTCCGCTCGCGGCTCCACCGGGAGTCGCGGGGTCTCCGCTCGCGGCTCCACCGGGAGTCGCGGGGGCTCCGCCCCGGGGTCCGGCGCCGCCGGCGGCCGGTCCTGTATCGCCGCCGCCGTCCGCGGTGCGGGGGTTCCGCACCAGGTGGGCGGCCTCGCGTCCGAGCAGGGCGGCGAGGGTCACCGCGTCCACCGGCGGCGCCGGATCCGGCGAGCCCTCCAGCACGGGGCTGCCGAACCGGTGCCAGCCGGTGGCGGACCAGTACCGGACCGGGACCCGCAGCGCCGCGCCACCGGAGGTCGGCGCGATACGCAGCCAGCTGCCCTCGGGGCGGGCCACGCCGGTTTCACGGACCCAGCAGCGCAGCAGGTTCTCCACCGCGGCGGCGTCGGCGGCGACTGCCGGGTCGGGAGCGTTCAGAAGGTCGCCGACGTCGGCGGTCGGCGCCGGGTCGGGAGCGTTCGCAGGACCGGCGCCGGTCGCTGCCGTACCGGGAGCGTTCACAGGACCGCCGACGTCGGCGGTCCGTGCCGGGGCGGGAGCGTTCGCAGGGCAGGCGGCGGCCGGTGCCGGTTCGGAAGTGTTCGGCGGGTCGTCGGTGGCGGCGGTCGGTACCGGATCGACCGAGGCCGCCGGACCGCCGGAGCCGGTGACGGTGGAGCCCGTGGCGGTGGCGGGTGGGGGTGCGGGGTCCGCCGCTCCGGCGGCCGCGGGGGCCGCAGCCGGGTGCCGCCCCTGCCGGGGCACGGCGGGCGCGGCCGCGGGCCCCGGCGTGTGGGCCGCCGCGGCGGGGTCTCCGGCATGGCGGCCGGTCCGGCCCGGTCGCGAGTCCCGGCCGGTCCGGCCGTCCCGCGGCTCCTCCCCTTCGGGCCCGGCCGGTCCGGCGCAGGTCGCCGTGTCCGGGCCGCTGGGGTGACGCCGGTCCGCCCGGTCCGGGCCGTCCCCGGGGTGCTGACCGGCCCGGGGGGCCTGATCCTCCCGGCCCTCCCGGTCTTTCCGGCCCTCCCGGCCCTCCCGGTCATCCCGGTGGTCCCTGCCCTCCCGGTGGTCCCGGGCGTCCGGGCGGGCGGCCGGCAGCGCCGGACCGGGGGCCGGGGCCGGGCCGGGCCGCGGACCGGTGGCGCCGGTGCCGCGCTCCGGGACGGTGGTGGGCCCATCCGGCGGAGCGGGCTGCCTGCGGGGCGCACCGGCCCCGGTGGAGTGCTGCATCTGTGCGGTGGCGCGGGGGTCTCGGCGGTCCTGCCGGGACTCCGGGCGCCTCCCTCCTTCGGCGTGGTCGGGTGGCTTCGGTGACGGGGGACATGGCTCCGGCGGTGGGCCGGTGGCGAAGGGGCGGCCACACCGCGGGGCCGGAGCCCGGCGGCCGTGTGCCGGCGGGACCCCTGTCGACGGCGGGACCCCTGTCGACGGCGGGACCCCTGTCGACGGCGGGACCGCGCCGGCTGCCGCCCGGCCCGGCGGCGGTGGTCCGTCCGCCACCACGGCCCGGGCGAGTGTGCTCACCGCGCGCGGGGCGGCGGCGGGCCGGGGCCGCGGCGGCCGGGGACCTCCCGGCGCCCGGTGGGGCGTCGCGCGCCGCACCCGCGCGGCGGCCGGGCAGCGGCTCCGGCGTCCCGGGCGGGCCGCGTCGGAGGTCGCCCGGGGCGCGGTGTCCGGGCCGAGGGCGGCGGGGCGGGGTTCCGGGCGGCCGCCGGAATCGGCCCGGCGGCAGGGTGCCGCCGGGGACCGCGCAGCCTGCGGCACCGGGAGACGCCGCGCACCCGACCGGCAGCCTTCGGCCGGGCGCCGGTCGGGAGTTGGGTCACGGCCACAGGCGTCGGCCCTCCTGCTGGTGGTGCACGCGGTCGGCTGGTCCCCCGCCCGTACCAACGACGCGGGCACCGGCGGATCACGGGCCGTCGGCAAGATCCTTGACCACCGGCGGAACCGGAGACCCGATGGCGGCCGTCGTAGGCGTCACCGGCATAGTGGGGGGCACCCCAGCTGCTGGGGTGGTGCATGACAAGTGCACGGCACGTACGGAGCAGTCCAGAACCTCTCAGGGGGAGTTCCACCGATGCGATCCATACGCCCGCGCGCCCGCAGGGGCACATCCGCCGTGGCGGCGGCCGCCTTCGCCACCGTGCTGGCGCTGACCGCCACCGCCTGCGGCCCGGAGGACGACACCGCGGACCCCGGTCCCACTGCCTCCGCCGACCAGCAGGGGACGGAGGACGTCGCCCTGCCGGACCTCGACCAGGTTCTGAAGGACCTCGACATCGACCTCGACAAGTGGAAGGACGGGGCCTGGGACAACTGGGACAAGGACAAGTGGCTCCGCGAGGCCGGGGAGTTCATCAACCCGATCATCGAGGACCTGTGGAAGCCGGACCGGATGAGGGAGGCTCAGGAGCCGGACAAGCCGGTCGAGGAGGAGGACATCTCCGGCGACCAGGGCGTCACCGACCCTGACCCGCAGCCGGTGGACGCCAAGCAGGTGTCCTCGCCGTACAGCACCGCCGTCCCTGAGGCGGGCAAGGTCTTCTTCGACGGCCCCGACGGCTCCATGGTCTGCTCGGCCACCGTGGTCCAGGACCCGGCGCACCCGGGCAAGTCCAACCTGGTGTGGACCGCGGGCCACTGCGTCCACGCGGGCAAGGGTGGCGGCTGGTACAAGAACCTCGCGTTCGTCCCGTCCTACAACGACGCCGGCAAGTCGGCGGCGGAGCTGGAGACCGCCACCCGCGAGGAGCTGGCGCCCAAGGGCGTCTGGTGGGCGGACTGGGCGCAGACCTCCTCGCAGTGGATCGACACCGGTGCCAGCGTCGGTGGCCAGGGTGCCCCGTACGACTTCGCGGTGCTGCACGTGAAGCCCGAGGGCGGCAGCGGCAAGTCCCTCGAGGAGACGGTCGGCGGCGCCCTGCCGGTCGAGTTCAACGCCCCGCAGGTCAAGGACATCGCGAACATCACGGCCACCGGCTACCCGGCGGCGCCGCCCTTCGACGGCCAGATGATGCACCAGTGCACCGACAAGCCCGGCCGGCTGTCGCTGGACAGCGCGCAGCCGACGATGTACCGGATCGGCTGCCGGATGACCGCCGGTTCCTCCGGCGGCGGCTGGGTCGCCACCGGCTCGGACGGCAAGCCCGCGCTGGTGTCGAACACCTCGATCGGCCCGGCCAGCGCGACCTGGCTGGCCGGACCGCACCTGGGCCCGGAGGCCAAGGGCGTCTACAACGCGGTGAGCAGGAAGTTCGCCAACAAGTAAGCGCCGGCAGGTGCCTCCCGCGCCGGGAGGCACCCGGCACAACGAGAAGGCCCGCCCCCTGGTGAGGGGGCGGGCCTTCTCGTTGTGTCCGGTGCGCCTGAGCGCCTCGGGCCTACGCGGAAGCCGGCAGGAAGGGCTGCAACTCGGCGGCCAGCTCCTCGTGCACCCGCGCCTTGAGCAGCGTGCCGTCGCCGGTGTGCTCCTCGGAGAGGACCTCGCCCTCGCTGTGCGCACGCGCCACCAGCTTGCCGTGCGTGTACGGCACCAGCGCCTCGATCTCGACCTCCGGGCGCGGCAGCTCCCGGTCGATCAGCGCCAGCAGCTCCTCGATGCCCTGCCCGCTGCGGGCCGACACCGCGATGGCGTGCTTCTCGACCCGCAGCAGCCGCTGGAGGACGAGCGGGTCGGCGGCGTCCGCCTTGTTGACCACCACGATCTCGGGCACGTCGAGGGCGCCCACGTCGCGGATGACCTCGCGCACGGCGGCCAGCTGCTCCTCCGGCACGGGGTGCGAGCCGTCCACGACGTGCAGGATCAGGTCGGAGTCGCCGACCTCCTCCATCGTGGAGCGGAACGCCTCGACCAGGTGGTGCGGCAGGTGCCGGACGAATCCGACGGTGTCCGCCAGGGTGTAGACCCGGCCGCTGGGCGTCTCCGCCCGGCGAACGGTCGGGTCCAGGGTGGCGAACAGCGCGTTCTCCACCAGCACGCCCGCCCCGGTCAGCCGGTTGAGCAGCGAGGACTTCCCGGCGTTGGTGTAGCCGGCGATGGCCACCGAGGGGACCTTGTTACGCCGGCGCTCCTGCCGCTTGATGTCGCGGCCGGTCTTCATCTCGGCGATCTCCCGGCGCATCTTCGCCATCTTCTCGCGGATGCGCCGCCGGTCCGTCTCGATCTTGGTCTCACCGGGACCACGGGTGGCCATGCCGCCGCCCGAGGAGCCCGAGCCACCGCCACCCATCTGCCGGGACAGCGACTGGCCCCAGCCGCGCAGCCGGGGGAGCATGTACTGCATCTGCGCCAGCGAGACCTGGGCCTTGCCCTCGCGGGACTTGGCGTGCTGGGCGAAGATGTCGAGGATCAGGGCGGTCCGGTCGACCACCTTCACCTTGACGACGTCCTCGAGGTGGATCAGCTGGCCCGGGCTGAGCTCACCGTCGCAGACGACGGTGTCGGCCCCGGACTCCAGGACGACGTCGCGCAGTTCCTGCGCCTTGCCGGAGCCGATGTAGGTGGCCGGGTCCGGCTTGTCCCGGCGCTGGATCACCCCGTCCAGCACCAGCGCGCCCGCGGTCTCGGCGAGCGCGGCCAGCTCGGCCAGGGAGTTCTCGGCGTCCCGCACGGTGCCCGAGGTCCACACGCCGACCAGCACCACGCGCTCCAGGCGCAGCTGCCGGTACTCGACCTCGGTGACGTCTTCGAGTTCGGTGGAAAGGCCCGCGACACGGCGCAGTGCCGCCCGCTCGGAGCGGTCGTACTGGTCGCCGTCACGCTCCTCGTCGATCTCCTGACTCCAGGCGACGTCCTCTTCCATCAGGGCGTCGGCCCGAAGGCTGTCGGCGACTCGCGGCTGCCGTTCCTGCGGAAGGGAAGAGGAGAAGGTCAATGCGATCCTTACGTCGTGGGAAGTTGTCACTGTCGACAACGCCGGAGGCCGCCGGAGGATTCCCCGGGGCGCGGCCGCGTTCGCCGACCCGATGATGGTCGCACGTCGCGGGCGGGCCGTCACTCGGGTTTCGGTGCGGGGCGCGACTCCGACCGGGCCCGCTTCGCCGCCGTGCGCCACTCCGGGTGGCCCGGCATCGGCGGGGTCGTCCGGCCGTACAGCCAGGGGTGGAGGAAGCCGGTCAGGTCCCGGCCGGCGATGCGCGCGGCCAGCCGGACGAAGTCCTCGGTGGTGGCCACCCCGTCACGGTGCCGCCGGACCCAGGCGCGCTGCAGCCGCTGGAAGGCGGCGTCGCCGATCTCCTGGCGGAGGGCGTAGAGGACCAGGGCGCTGCCGTCGTAGATCACCGGCCGGAAGATGCCGATCTGGTCCCCGGGGTCGGCGGCCCGGGGGGCGGCCGGCGGCCCGCCGTCGGCCCGCCACACGTCGGAGAGCAGGTACGCCTGGCGCATCCGCTCGGTCAGCGAGGCCTTCCCCCGCTGGTCGGCGTAGAGGGCTTCGTACCAGGTGGCGTGGGCCTCGTTCAGCCACAGGTCGGACCAGCGGTGCGGGCTGACGCTGTTGCCGAACCACTGGTGGGACAGCTCGTGCACCATGATCGATTCGATGTACCAGGCGGGGAAGGCGCCGTCGGTGAACAGTCCGCGCTCGAACAGGGAGAGCGTCTGGGTCTCCAGCTCGAAGCCGGTGGCGGCGTCGGCGATCAGCACACCGTAGTTCTCGAACGGGTAGCGGCCCACCCTCCGTTCCATCCAGGCGATCTGCCGCGGGGTCTTGGCCAGCCATTTCGCCAGCCGGGCGCGGTCCGCGGCGGGCACCACGTCGCGCACCGGGAGCCCGCCGGGACCGCGCCGGCGGACGACGGTGGAGCGGCCGATGGAGATCTGGGCCAGTTCGGTGGCCATCGGGTGCCGCAGCCGGTAGTGCCAGGTGGTGCGGTCCCCCTCCCGGGTCCGGCCCCGCGGCTGCCCGCCGGCGACCACCGTCAGCTCCCGGGGCGCGGTGACGTGGAAGGTGAAGACGGCCTTGTCGGAGGGGTGGTCGTTGCCGGGGAACACCCGGTGCGCGGCATTGGCCTGGTTGGCCATGACCAGCCCGTCCCGGGTACGGACCCAGCCGCCCTTGACCGGGCCGCGCGGGTCGCTGGTGTGCCGGACGGTGATCTCGAAGCGGTCGTGGGCGGCCAGCGGCGTCCGGGGGGTGATCACCAGGTCCTCACCGGCCGTGGTGAACGCGGCGCGCCGCCCGTCGACCGTGACCGAACGGACCGTGCCGTGCGTGAAGTCCAGGTTGACGCGGTTCAGCTCGCGGGTGGCTCGGGCGTCGATGGTGGTCACCGCGTCCAGCGGGCGCCGGTTGCCGTGGTAGTCGAGGTCGATGTCGTACGCGGCGACGTCGTAGCCGGGGTTGCCCAGGTGCGGGAAGAGCCGGTCCCCGAGACCCTGCGGGGCGGGCGGGGCCGGGGGGACGGCGGCCGCGAGGGCCGCGAGGGCGGCGGTCGCCAGGGCCGCGTTGCGGCGGTGCGCCCGGCGGCGGGGGAAAGTGATCGGCATGGGCTACCGCTACCAGCGCCCGCGGAGCGCCACGCGGTGCGGCGTTCCGGGTCCACCCGTTCGGCGGGCGGGCGGCGGAGCGGGTCAGGAGCCGGCCGCCGCCATCCGCCGCCCGGGCCGGGTGACGTCGTAGACCCCGGGCACCCGGCGCATGGCGCGCATCAGGTGCTGCAACCGGTCCGCGTCCGGCAGCTGGAGCGTGTAGGTGTGCCGGACGCGCTGCTCGTGGGGCGGCTCCACGGCGGCCGAGATGACCGCGACCCCCTCGGCGGCGATCGCCTCGGTGAGGTCGGCGAGCAGGTGCGGCCTGCTGAACGCCTCGGCGCACACGGTGACGCGGTAGTCGGTGCCGACCGGGCCGCTGTGCTGGTCCCGCCAGCGCACCCCGACCGGCTGCCGGCCGGCGGCGGTCATCCGCGCCACCGCGGGGCACTCCTGCCGGTGCACCGTGACCGCGCCGCCGCGCACGGTGAAGCCGGTGACCGCGTCCGGCGGCACCGGGGTGCAGCACCCCGCGAGCCGGACCGCCGCGGCGGGGTCGTCGGCGACCGCGCCGGCCTCCCGGGGGGCGCGGCCGGCGGGCCCCGGGGCGGCGGGCCGGCCGGTGCTGGGGACGTCGGCCGCGGGCCCTTCCGCGGCCCCGGGGTGGGCGGCCAGCCAGCCCTCGATGGCGATCCGCGCGGCGGGGGTGCGGGCGTGGTCGAGCCAGTCCCGCGACGGGCCGGAGGCGGCGGCGTCACGGGCCATCAGCAGTTGCAGGGTGTCCCCGTCGCGCAGCACCGTGCCCAGCCCCACCAGGCGGCCGTTGACGCGGGCCCCGATACAGGCGTGCGCGGCCTCGCCGTGCTCGGCGTAGGCGGCGTCCACGCAGCTGGCGCCCGCGGGCAGGCCCAGGGTGCCGCCGTCCGCCCGGAAGACGGTGATCTCCCGGTCCTGGGCGAGGTCGTCGCGGAGGGAGCTCCAGAAGGCGTCCGGGTCGGGGGTGGCGCGCTGCCAGTCCAGCAGCCGGGAGAGCCAGCCGGGCCGGGTGGGGTCGACCCGCTCGGCGTCCTGGCCGTCGGCCCCGCCGTCACCGGTGCCGGGGGCGTACGGGTTGCCGAGGGCCACCACGCCCGCCTCGGCGACGCGGTGCATCTGGTGGGTGCGGATGAGGACTTCGGCGATCCGGCCGTCCGGGCCGGCCACCGCGGTGTGCAGCGACTGGTAGAGGTTGAACTTGGGGACGGCGACGAAGTCCTTGAACTCCGCGATCACGGGGGTGAAGCAGGTGTGGAGTTCGCCGAGGACCGCGTAGCAGTCCGCGTCCTCGGCCACCAGTACCAGGAGCCGGCCGAGGTCGAATCCGGACAGCTCGCCGCGTTTGACCCGCACCCGGTGGACGGAGAGGAAGTGCCGTGGCCGGACGGTGACTTCGGCGGTGATCCCGGCCTCCTGGAGCACGCCGCGCACCTCTTCCGCGACCCGGGCGAGCGGGTCGGGCCGGTCGGCGTGGGCGAGGATCAGCTCACGGGCCCGGACGTACTCGTCGGGGTGGAGGATGGCGAACACCAGGTCCTCCAGCTCGGTCTTGAGCGCCTGGACGCCCAGCCGCTCGGCGAGCGGGATGAGCACGTCCCGGGTGACCTTGGCGATCCGGGCCTGCTTCTCGGGCCGCATCACGCCCAGGGTGCGCATGTTGTGCAGCCGGTCGGCGAGCTTGATGGACATCACCCGGACGTCGTTGCCGGTGGCGACGAGCATCTTGCGGAACGTCTCCGGCTCGGCGGCGGCCCCGTAGTCGACCTTCTCCAGCTTGGTGACGCCGTCGACCAGATAGCGGACCTCGGCGCCGAACTGTTCGCCGACCTGATCGAGGGTCACCTCGGTGTCCTCCACGGTGTCGTGGAGCAGCGAGGCGGTCAACGTCGTGGTCTCCGCGCCGAGTTCGGCGAGGATCAGGGTGACCGCGAGCGGATGGGTGATGTAGGGCTCGCCGCTCTTGCGCATCTGGCCGCGGTGCGAGGACTCGGCGAGCACGTACGCCTGGCGCAACACGTCGAGGTCGGCGCCGGGGTGATGGGCCCGGTGCACCTTGGCGACGTGCTCGATGGCGTCCGGCAGCCGGCCGCGGGAGGCCGGCCCGAGCACGGCGGTCCTGCTGAACCGGCGGATGTTCCGCAGATCGATACGGGGGAGGCCGCGCCTGCGGCCGAGGGCAGTGTGCTCCGTGGCCTCTGCGCTCATGGGCACCTCCGGCTGGTCGGACCGGCGTGGGCTCACCCCCGGGGCCGGTGCTTGATGCTATCGAGCCCATCACGCACGGCCGACCGCCTCTCGCCGAGAGTGAAACGGATCACCCATTCGAGCGAGTTATTTCTTCGGAAACTCGGTTATGGGGCCAGGCCCACCGGAGCCTCAGTGGAGGTTCGCGCCCCACCAGCCCGGATCGATCACGCCTTCGGCGACGATCTCCGCGGGGCCGGTCATCTCCACGGTGCCGTCCGGCAGCTCACTGATCACCAGGCGGCCGCCGAGCACGTCCACGGTGTAGGTGACGGGGACGCCGTCGGCCACCGGGTCCGCGCCGTCCCGGCGGGCGGTGGCCACCGCGACGGCGCAGGCCCCGGTGCCGCAGGAGCGGGTCTCGCCGGAGCCGCGCTCGTGCACCCGCATCGCCACGTGGCGGGGGCCGCGGTCGACCACGAACTCCACGTTGACGCCCTCGGGGTAGACACCGGCCGGCTCCACGCCGGGCGCCGACAGCAGGTTCCCGGCGTACTCCAGGTCCTCGACGAAGGCGACCGCGTGCGGATTGCCCATGTTGACGTTGCGGGCCGGCCAGCTGCGGTCCCCGACTCGCACGGTGGCCTGCTCCTCGGGCAGCCGGGCGCGGCCCATGCCGACCGTGACGTCGCCGTCCTTGGCGAGGTGCACCCGCTTCACGCCCGCCCGGGTGGCGACCGCCAGGTCGCCGGGGCCCACCAGGCCGGCGTGGTGCAGGTAGCGGGCGAAGACCCGGGTGCCGTTGCCGCACATCTCGGCGATCGAGCCGTCGCTGTTGCGGTAGTCCATGAACCACTCGGCCTCGGCCGCCATGTCCCGTGCCTCCGGGTGGGCGGCGGACCGCACGACCCTCAGCACACCGTCGCCGCCGATGCCGGCGCGCCGGTCGCAGAGCCGGGCCACCTCGGCCGCGGACAGCTCCACGACACCGTCCGGGTCGGGGACGATCACGAAGTCGTTCTCGGTGCCGTGGCCCTTGAGGAAAGGCAGGGGTCGCGTAGTGCTCACCCCTCGATCTTACGGGCCGCCGCCGCCGAGCGGCGGGCCGGGCGGGCGCGGCGCAGGTCACGAGGGCGGGCCGCGGGCCGGCCGGGCGCGCCTACCGCAGCCGGGCCACGCGCCAGATCGCCAGCGCGGCCAGCATCGCGACGACGGCCACGTAGAGGGCGACGAACCGCCAGTCCGGGCGGCGCCCGGAGCCGCGCGGCGGCAGCCCCGGCCAGGTGTAGCCGACCCGCCGGGCCGCCATCAGGCCCCAGCCCGCGGCGCAGCAGCTGAGCAGCAGGCCGAGCATGGCGACCACCGCGCCGCCGTCCCCGAACTCGAAGGCGAGCGGGAAGGCGAACATCAGCGAACCGAGGATGGCCAGTCCGACGATCGGGGCGATCTGCCAGATCCGCATCCGCCGCGGCGGACGCAGATCGCGGAAGGACTCACCGGGCGCGGACGCCTCCGGGCCGTCCGGGGCCCCCGGTTCGCCCTCGGTGTCCAGGGCCGCCGGATCGAGCGCGCCCGGGGCGTCCGGGTCGCCGGGGATCCCGTCGTCCCCGGGCCCGTCCGGGACGAGGATCCCCGGGTCGTCCTGCTGCTGCGAAGTGTCGCGAGGGCCGGCCTCCATCGCCACACGCCCTCCCAACTCCAGACACGGCACGATCGAAGCTCGATGATGGCACGGGCACGGCGGCGCTATTGACACACGGGGCGTCCCGATGCAATCACGTGATCAGGCTGTGACCGCTCGTTCGACCAACGCCAGCGCACGGGCCTCGAGTTCCGCCCGGTCGGCGGCCGCTCCGCTGAGCCAGTGGACCCTGGGGTCGCGGCGGAACCAGGAATCCTGACGGCGTGCGAACCGCTTGGTGGCGCGCACCGTCTCGGCGCGGGCGGCCTCCTCGGTGCACTCCCCGGCGAGCGCGGTGAGCACCTGCTGGTAGCCGAGCGCGCGGGAGGCGGTGCGCCCGGAGCGCAGCCCCCGTTCCGCCAGCCGGCGCACCTCGTCGACGAGTCCGGCGTCCCACATCCGGTCCACCCGCCGGGCGATCCGCTCGTCGAGTTCCGGCCGCTCCACGTCGACGCCGATCTGCAGGGTCTCGTAGACCGCCTCGTGGCCGGGGAGGTTGGCGGTGAACGGCCGGCCGGTGATCTCGATGACCTCCAGCGCGCGCACCACCCGGCGGCCGTTGCTGGGCAGGATGGCGCGGGCGGCCTCCGGGTCGGCGGCCGCCAGCCGGGTGTGCAGGGTGCCGGGGCCGACGTCGGCGAGCTCGGCCTCCAGGCGCGCCCGTACCGCCGGGTCGGTGCCGGGGAACTCCAGGGCGTCGATGGCACCGCGGATGTACAGGCCGGAACCGCCCACCAGGACCGGGGTGCGGCCGGCGGCGAGCAGCCGGTCGATCTCGGCGCGGGCCAGCCGCTGGTACTCGGCGACGCTGGCGGTCTCGGTGACGTCCCAGATGTCCAGCAGGCGGTGCGGGATCCCCTGTTGCTCGGCCGGGGTGAGCTTGGCGGTGCCGATGTCCATGCCCCGGTAGAGCTGCATGGAGTCGGCGTTGATCACTTCGCCGCCCAGGCGGCGGGCGAGGGCGACGCCCAGGTCGGACTTGCCGGCCGCGGTGGGCCCGACGACGGCGATGACTCGCGGTGGGGGAACTGCGCTGTTCACGGGGACAGTCTCGCAAACCTCGCGGGGCACCCCCGAACGAGCGACGTGACGCCCCGGCCGCGGGTTCGTTTGCCCGTTGCGAGGTTCTGTGGGCCGGTTGCCCCACCGGAGGGGCGGGGGACGCGAGGGGACACCCGCCCGGCACGTAATTTCGCCCACACGAGTAAGGTATGGAGTTGATATGGGCGTTTTTGCAAGGTTTCGCCGACGTAAGCCCGCGGCGCCGACCGAGACGTCGACAGACGAGACGGCGGCGTGCGCTCGAACGGAGGATCCGGCGGCCCCGGCCGGCGACGCCGCCCCGGAGGCGGCGGACCGGACGGCCGGGGAGCCGGCCCCTGAAGGCGTGGGCATTCCGAAGCAGCAGAGCGCGGACGAGGCGGCCGACAGCGAGACCGGCGAGGGCGCCCGCACCTAGTCGCTGACCAGGGAAGGTGGCTCATGGGCCTGCTGGACACACTCAAGGCGAAGGCCGGCGTCATGAAGGGCAAGGCCGGCGGTTTCGTGCAGCAGCACGAGGAGCAGATCGGCCGGGGCCTCGACAAGGCCGCGAAGACGGTCGACTCGCGGACCAAGGGCAAGTACCGCGACCGGATCGAGACCGGGGCGGGCAAGGCCAAGGGCGCCCTCGGCCGCTTCTCCCACCAGAACGCCGAAGACGGCACCGGCACCACCGGCCCGGGCGGCCGGACCGGTCCGGGGTCGCAGACCGGCACCGCGCCGGACCCGGGCACCGGTCCGGAGACCGGTTCCGGTCCCGGCGGCAGCCCGTCCGGAACATGATCACCGGCGGCCGCGGGCCGTCCGGTTCCGTGGCCGCCCCCGCCATGGAACGGCACCGCCCGCGCGCCCTCCCGGGCCGGGGCCGCCGGCCCTGGCCGAGTCCTGCCGCCGGACGATCGGTTCCGGTGTCGGCCGCCCGGGCGCACCGGCCCCACCGGCCCGGTACCCCGACCCGCCCGGGAAACGTCGCGTTCCGCCCGCGGTGCGCCCGGGTGCACCGGTCCTCGGCCGGCTGACGCGGCCGGCCGGCGGTTCAGGACCAGGTGGCCACCGTGTAGCCGACCCCGTACGGCGCGTCGTCGTAGAGCAGCGCACCGCTCAGCCCCGCGTCCTCGCCCGCCCCGGCCAGCACCTGCCAGCAGGCCCGGCCGGACACCCGCAGCTCCGCGGCGAGCCCCGGGTCCAGCGCCTGGAGTGCGCCGGTGTCGGCGGCGGCCAGCGCCCCGGTCACCGCGGCGTCGAACCCGGCCGCACGCTCGTCCAGGTAGCCCGGCGCCTTCAGAGTGCGGCAGGCGCTGCCGTCGCCCATCACCAGCAGTGCGAGCCGGTCCGCGGGGGCCGCCAGTTCCCGGCCGATCACCCGGCAGCGCTCGCCGGTGGTCGCCTCGCCGACGCCCAGCCCCTCGACCGGGGCCGCGGCCCACTCGGTGCGCTCCAGCAGCCAGGCGGCCACGGCGAGGGAGAGCGGCAGCGGCTCCGCCCCGGCCGGTTCGCCGGAGCCCAGCCGGACCGCCGCGTCCACGCCCAGACCCCGGAAGGAACCGGGCGCCCCCTGCGGATGGAGGCGCGTCCCGGCCCGCTCCGGGGCGGGGCCGACCACCACCAGCCGGTCCGGGCGGGCGGCGGCGAGCACCCCCACGGCGTCGGCGCAGGCGGCGCGCAGCGCGTCCAGTTCCGCTGCCGCCCCCGCCGCGACCTCGGGTACGAGCAGGGGCGGGCAGGGGCAGAGGGCAGCGGCGGCAAGCATGGCCGGAACCCTAGCGGAACCGCCCGGCCGCCGCCCGGCGCGTCAGTCGCAGCCGCAGCCGGCGGCCGGGGCCGGGGTGGGCGCCGGGGCCCCGATGGTGGGCAGGCCCAGCATCACGCCCGCGGGCTTCTCCTGCGGAGCGGCGTTCCGCTTCTCCCAGGCGTCGCCGGCGCGGGTCCGCCGCACGGCGAGCACCGGCCCCTCGGCCAGCAGGTGGTGCGGGGCGGCGTAGGTGATCTCCACGGTCGCCACGTCGCCCGGCCGCACCGGCTCGGCCGGCCGGGTGAAGTGGACCAGGCGGTTGTCGGGGGCGCGGCCGGAGAGCCGCTGGGTGGCCTCGTCCTTGCGGCCCTCGCCCTCGGCGACCATGACCTCCAGGGTGCGCCCGGTCTGCTTCTTGTTCTCCGCCCAGGAGATCTCCTCCTGGAGGGCGACCAGCCGCTCGTACCGCGCCTGCACGACCTCCTTGGGGATCTGCCCGTCCATCTCGGCGGCCGGGGTGCCGGGGCGCTTGGAGTACTGGAAGGTGAAGGCCTGGGCGAACCGTGCCTCACGCACCACGTGGAGGGTCTGCTCGAAATCCTCCTCGGTCTCGCCGGGGAAGCCCACGATGATGTCGGTGGAGATGGCGGCGTGCGGGATCGCGGCGCGCACCTTCTCGATGATGCCGAGGTAGCGGTCCTGGCGGTAGGAGCGGCGCATCGCCTTCAGCACCGTGTCCGAGCCGGACTGCAGCGGCATGTGCAGCTGCGGCATCACGTTGGGGGTCTCGGCCATGGCCGCGATGACGTCGTCGGTGAAGTCGCGCGGGTGCGGCGAGGTGAAGCGGACCCGCTCCAGGCCCTCGATCCTCCCGCAGGCGCGCAGCAGCTTGGAGAACGCCTCCCGGTCGCCGATGTCGGAGCCGTAGGCGTTGACGTTCTGGCCGAGCAGGGTGACCTCGGTGACGCCCTCGGCGACCAGCGCCTCCACCTCGGCGAGGATGTCGCCGGGCCGGCGGTCCTTCTCCTTGCCGCGCAGTGCCGGGACGATGCAGAACGTGCAGGTGTTGTTGCAGCCGACGGAGATGGAGACCCAGGCCGCGTACGCCGACTCGCGGCGGGTGGGCAGGGTGGAGGGGAAGGCCTCCAGCGACTCGGCGATCTCCACCTGCGCCGCTTCCTGGATCCGGGCCCGCTCCAGCAGCACCGGCAGCTTGCCGATGTTGTGGGTGCCGAACACCACGTCCACCCAGGGGGCTCGCTTGACGATGGTGTCGCGGTCCTTCTGGGCCAGGCAGCCGCCGACGGCGATCTGCATGCCCGGGCGGCGCGCCTTGATCGGGGCCAGGCGGCCGAGGTTGCCGTAGAGCCGGTTGTCCGCGTTCTCCCGCACCGCGCAGGTGTTGAACACGACGATGTCGGCTTCGCCCTCGGCGGTGCCCTCGGGCGCACGCACGTAGCCGGCGTCCTCCAGCAGGCCCGACAGCCGCTCGGAGTCGTGGACGTTCATCTGGCACCCGTAGGTGCGCACCTCGTAAGTCTTCGCAGTCATCTCAGTCGACCAGGGTACGTGGTCACACCGCTCCCCCGCCCCTCCCTTCTCCGGCGTCCTGCTGGCAGGATCCTCGTCATGTCCGACACCGCGCCCTCCCCGCGCCGCCGCCGTCTGCTGCAGTCCGCGGCCGCGGCCGCGGCCCTCGCGCTGCTGCTGTGGTGGCTGCTGCCGGTCGGCGGCGGCGCCACCCCCGGGGGCCGGGTGGTGCTGTCCACCGGCGTGCCCACCGGGGTCTACGAGAAGTACGGCAAGCTGCTCCGTGCCGATCTGCGCCAGGACCTGCCCGAGGTCGAGGTACGGCTGCTGCACAGCCAGGGCTCGATCGACAACGTGCAGCGGCTGGCCAGCGGGAAGGCGTCGTACGCCATCGCCACCGCCGACGCGGTCGCCACCTACGCCGCGGAGGGCGGGGCGGGCGCCGAGCGGCTGCGCGCCTGTGCGCGGCTGTACGACGACTACATGCAGCTGGTGGTGCCGCAGGGCTCCCCGGTGCGGTCGGCGCGCGATCTCAAGGGGCTCCGGGTGGGGGTCGGGGAGGACCGCTCGGGCGTGCAGCTGATCACCCGGCGGTTGCTGACCGCCGCCGGGCTGGACCTGGACCGCGACATCCGGGCCAGCCGGGTGGGCATCGACCGGATGACCCGGCTGATGCGGGAGAACCGGCTGGACGCGTTCTTCTGGTCCGGTGGGCTGCCCACGACGGCGCTGCAGGACCTGGCCCGGAACGTCCCCGTCCAGCTGGTCCCGCTGGACGACCTGGCCGGGCCGCTGTACGAGCAGGGCGAGCGCACCCGCTACTACCGGCCCGCGGTGATGCCGCCGGACGCCTACCCGTGGGTCCAGCGGGGCGAGACGGTCAAGACCATCGCGGTGGCGAACCTGCTGGTGACCACCGAGGACGCGGACCCCGCGCTCACCGAGCGGATCACCCGCACGGTGATCGGCAGCCGGGACCGGATCGGTGAGGTGGTGCACGCCGCGCAGAAGGTCGACCTGCGCACGGCGGTGTTCACCGACCCGCTGCGGCTGCACGAGGGGGCGGCGCGGTACTACCGGTCGGTCAAGCCGTAGCGCCCTCGGCGGCCGGTCCCCCCGGACCGGTCTCGGCGGGGGTGCGCGGGACGGTGATGGTCACCCGCAGGCCGGTGGGCTCGTTGGGGGCGAAGGCGAGCCCGGCGCCGCCGGCCGCGAGCAGCGCGCGGGAGATCGACAGGCCGAGGCCGGAGCCGGAGACGTTCTGGTGGCGGTTGCTGCGCCAGAACCGGTCGCCGACCCGGTCGAGCTCCTCGCCGGTGAGTCCCGGCCCGCCGTCGGCGACGGTGATCGTCACGGTGTCCGTGTCCGCCGGCACCGCCACCGTCACATGGACCGCCGCACCGGCCGGGGTGAACTTCAGCGCGTTGTCGACCACCGCGTCCAGGGCGCTGGAGAGGGCGACCGGATCGGCCCAGCCGGTGGCCGCCGCGGGGCCGCCGTGGGTCAGCCGGACGCCCTCGCTCTCGGCGAGCGGCAGCCAGGCGCCGACCCGGTCGGTGGTGAGTTCGGCGATGTCAGTGAGGACCGGCAGGCTGGTGGCGTGCTCGGCGAGGGCCAGGTCGAGCAGATCGTCCAGCACCCGGGCGAGGCGCTTGCCCTCGGCCCGCACCGAGGCGATCTCGGTGTGGCCCTCGGGCAGGTCCAGGGCGAGGAGTTCGATGCGCAGCAGCAGCGCGGCGAGCGGGTTGCGCAGCTGGTGCGAGGCGTCGGCGACGAAGGCCCGTTGCTGTTCCAGGACTTCCTCGACGTTGTCCGCCATCTCGTTGAATGAGCGGGCGAGGCGGCGGAGTTCGGGAGGGCCGGAGGCGGCGGCGACCCGGGAGTTCATCCGTCCGGTGGCGATGCCGTGGGTGGCCGCGTCCAGGATGCGGATGGGGCGCAGCACCCAACCGGTCAGCCGGATGGCCGCGCCCACCGCCAGCAGCATCGCGGCCGCCTCCCCGCCGGCGATGAGCAGCCAGCCGTGCAGGATGCGGGAGCGCATGGGGCCGGTGGGCGATTCGGTCACCACCACGTAGACCACGTCGCCGTCCCGGATCACCGGGGAGGCGACGGTGAGGCCGTCCCGCTGCCAGGGCCACACCTGGCCGGGGTCGTGGCTGCGGCGGCCCGCCAGGGCTTCCGCGAAGGCCTCCGCGCCCTCGCCCTCGCGGGGCACCTGCCACCCGGCGGGGGCCTGGGCCAGCGGGGTGCCGGTGCGCTGGAAGACGCCCACCTTGATGCCGTAGACCTCGTGGTAGCGGAGCAGGTCGTCACGGAGGGTGGACAGCCTGCGCTCCTCCTCCGCGGCGGAGGCGTCGTCCCCCCACTCGGTGAGCCGGCCGCCGGGCCCGGAGGTGACCGACTGGGCGAGCGCGGCGAAGCGCGCGGTGTCGTCGATCCGGTCGACGATCACCCGCTGCTGCTCGCGGGCGGCCAGGCTCACCGCGAGCGGGAAGCCGAGCGCCAGCAGCACGCTGGTCATGAGGACGATGAGGAGCGGGAGGAGTCGGGTGCGCACGGGACGGGCGGGTACCGGTCAGCGGGCGGCCGGGGCGACGAGCCGGTAGCCCACGCCGCGGACGGTCTCGATCAGGGCGGGCATGCGCAGCTTGGAGCGGAGCGAGGCGATGTGCACCTCCAGGGTGCGCCCGGTCCCCTCCCAGCTGGTGCGCCACACCTCGCTGATGATCTGTTCACGGCGGAAGACGACGCCGGGGCGCTGGGCGAGCAGCGCCAGCAGGTCGAACTCCTTGCGGGTCAGCGGCACGGCCGAGCCGCCCACCGAGACCTGGCGGGTGGGGAGTTCGATGGTGAGCGGGCCGAGGCGCAACGGGGGCTGGGGGCCCTCACCGGGCGTGTCCTCGGCGCCGCCGGGCCCGTCGGCGGGCACCGTGCGGCGGCTCACCGCGTGGATGCGGGCGAGGAGCTCCATCGGGTCGTAGGGCTTGACGACGTAGTCGTCCGCGCCGAGGTTGAGGCCGTGGATCCGGGAGCGTACGTCGGCGCGCGCGGTCACCATGATCACCGGCGTGCTGGTGAGTTTGCGGATCCGGCCGCAGACCTCGAAGCCGTCCTGGTCCGGCAGGCCGAGGTCGAGAAGCACGACACCGAACGGTGCCCGGCCGGGCAGCAGCGCCTGGAGCGCCTCCTCGCCGCTGCGGGCGTGCGTGACGTCGAACCCGTGCCGGCCGAGCACGGCGGAGAGGGCGGCGGCGACGTGGTTGTCGTCCTCGACGAGCAAAAGCCTCATCGCCCTCTCCTGTCTCGTTCGGGGCCACCGGTCGGTGTCGCCGGCGGGTACGCGGCGGGACTCCGGCGGGAACCGGACCGGTACGCCGGATGTCTTGGTCACAGGGCATCCACCCCGATGCGCGGGGCGCACGTCAAGACGCATCCGGGTCCGGGAGGGTTCCGTTATGGACCCGGTACGGAACATTCCGTGCCCTGTTCACGCAGAGTGTCGGTTTGCGGCCGGATCGTTATGCTCAATTTCCGCTCAGATGTACTGACGATGGTCGCACCCCGTCACTAAGGTCCTCCCAACCGAGGAGGATGGAGCGAGACGCCGATGAGCGAAGTACCGGTGACCAAGGACGCCGCACCCGCGGCGGGCGAACTGGTCACGCTGTCTGGAGTCAACAAGCATTTCGGCGCCCTGCACGTGCTCCAGGACATCGACCTGTCCATATCCCGGGGTGAAGTCGTCGTCGTCATCGGGCCGTCGGGTTCCGGCAAGTCGACCCTGTGCCGCACGATCAACCGGCTGGAGACGATCGACTCCGGGTCGATCACCATCGACGGGAAGCCGCTGCCCGAGGAGGGCAAGGAACTGGCCAGGCTGCGTGCCGACGTCGGCATGGTCTTCCAGTCGTTCAACCTCTTCGCGCACAAGACGGTGCTGGAGAACGTCACGCTGGGCCAGATCAAGGTCCGCAAGACGGACAAGCAGAAGGCCGAGCAGAAGGCCCGCGAGCTGCTGGACCGGGTCGGTGTCGGCACCCAGGCCGACAAGTACCCCGCGCAGCTCTCCGGTGGCCAGCAGCAGCGCGTGGCCATCGCCCGCGCGCTGGCCATGGACCCCAAGGTGATGCTCTTCGACGAGCCCACCTCCGCCCTCGACCCGGAGATGATCAACGAGGTGCTGGAGGTCATGCAGCAGCTCGCCCGGGACGGCATGACCATGGTCGTCGTCACGCACGAGATGGGGTTCGCGCGCTCCGCCGCGAACCGAGTCGTCTTCATGGCGGACGGCCGCATCGTCGAAGAGGCCCAGCCGGAGCAGTTCTTCAGCAACCCGCGGAGCGACCGGGCCAAGGACTTCCTGTCGAAGATCCTGCATCACTGACCGCCACGCGGTGAGCGCGCCCACCGGCCACCGCACCGCGATCACCCCCGACGACACACAGTTCCGACGACTCAGAGGTTCGACGACTCGAAGGTTCGACGACTCGACGACTCGACGTAGCCAAAGGATGTTCACCATGAAGTTCCGCAGGACGGCCGCCGCGGCCGCTGCCGTGCTCTCCCTGTCCCTGACCGCCACCGCCTGTGGCTCCGGCGACGAGGACAAGATCAAGATCGGCATCAAGTTCGACCAGCCGGGTCTCGGACTCAGGACGCCGGACGGCGACCACGAGGGCTTCGACGTCGATGTCGCGACGTACGTCGCCAAGGAACTGGGCTACGACGAGAAGGACATCGACTGGAAGGAGTCGCCCAGCGCCGAGCGCGAGAACATGATCTCGCGCGGTGACGTGAAGTTCGTGGTCGCCACCTACTCGATCACCCCCGAGCGCAAGGAGAAGGTCAGCTTCGCGGGCCCGTACTTCCTCGCCCACCAGGACCTGCTGGTCCGCTCGGACGACAACTCCATCAAGGACGCGAAGGACCTCAACTCCAAGAAGCTGTGCTCGGTGACCGGTTCCACCTCCGCGCAGAACGTCAAGAAGGACTTCGCGCCCGAGGCCGAACTGCAGCGCTACAACAAGTACTCGCAGTGCCTCACCGGCCTGGAGAACGAGAACCTCGACGCGCTGACCACCGATGACTCGATCCTGGCGGGCTACGCCTCGCAGAAGAACCACCAGGGCAAGTTCAAGCTCGCCGGGCTGAAGCTGAGCGACGAGAACTACGGCATCGGCATCAAGAAGGGCGACAAGGAACTCCAGGGGAAGATCAACAAGGCCCTGGAGAAGATGGTCAAGGAAGGCGCCTGGGACGAGGCCGTGAAGAAGCACTTCGGCCCGGCCAACTACAAGAACGAGCCGGCTCCGCAGATCACCGAGAAGAGCTGAGGACACGACGGCGTGCGCCGTCCCGCCCGGGACGGCGCCGGCCCAATCATCCGAACCTGGGGAGAGCGCGGTAGAACGTGTTCGATTTTCTTGAAGGGTACGACCTGCTGGCGGCCTTCTGGGTCACGGTGAAACTCACCGTGTTCTCGGCCATCGGCTCCCTGATATGGGGAACCGTCCTCGCCGCCATGCGGGTCAGCCCGGTTCCGGTCATGCGTGCCTTCGGTACCGCGTACGTGAACATCGTGCGGAACACTCCGCTGACCATCGTCATCGTCTTCGCCTCCCTGGGACTGCACCAGACGCTGGGCATCTCGCTGACCGGCGGCACGCTCGACGACATCAACTTCCAGCTGGCGGTGCTGGCGCTGAGCGCCTATACCGCGTCGTTCGTCTGCGAGTCGCTGCGCTCCGGCATCAACACCGTGCCGCTCGGGCAGGCCGAGGCCGCCCGGGCGCTGGGGCTGAACTTCCGTCAGGTGCTGACGCTGGTGATCCTGCCGCAGGCGTTCCGTTCGGTGGTGGCGCCGCTGGCCAACGTGCTGATCGCCCTCACCAAGAACACCACGGTCGCCGCGGCCATCGGGGTGGCCGAGGCCGCGGCGCTGATGAAGGACATGATCGAGAACGAGAGCGACGCCGTCTTCCTGGTGTTCTCCGTCTTCGCCTTCGGCTTCGTCGTCCTGACCCTCCCGGCCGGCCTGCTGCTCGGCTGGCTCAGCAAGCGTGTGGCGGTGAAGCGATGAGCAACAACCTCTCCGTTCTCTACGACGCCCCCGGCCCGCGGGCCAAACGGCGGAACCACCTCTACACCGCGCTGTTCCTGGTCGTGCTCGCACTGGCCGCCTGGTGGGTCCTGGACACCATGGCCGAGAAGCACCAGCTGGACGGGGAGAAGTGGAAGCCGTTCGTCACCGACGGCCGGGTCTGGACGGAATACGTCCTGCCCGGTCTGGGGGAGACGCTCAAGGCGGCGGTACTCGCCATCCTCATCGCGCTGCCGCTCGGCGCGGCGCTCGGCATCGGCCGGCTCTCCGACCACGCGTGGATCCGCGTCCCGGCCGGTGTGGTGGTGGAGCTGTTCCGGGCCATCCCGGTGCTGATGCTGATGCTCTTCGCCAACACGGCGTACTCGGAGTTCACCACCGTGGAGTCCGAGGTGCGTCCGCTGGTCGCCGTGGTGACCGGCCTGGTGCTCTACAACGCCTCGGTCATCGCCGAGGTCGTCCGGGCCGGCATCCTCTCGCTGCCCCGCGGTCAGAGCGACGCCGCCCAGGCGATCGGCATGCGCAAGGGCCAGATCATGATGTCGGTCCTGCTGCCGCAGGCGGTCACGGTGATGCTCCCGGCACTCGTGAGCCAGCTCGTGGTCATCGTGAAGGACACCGCGCTCGGCGGCGCGCTGCTGGGCTTCGAGGAACTCTTCGCCCAGATCTCGCTGATCGACTCGAACTACGCGAACACCATCGCCGCGCTGGTCGTCGTCGCCCTGGTCTACGTGGTCGTGAACACCCTGCTCACCTCCTTCGCCGGCTGGCTGGAGGGCAGACTCCGGCGCGGCCGGAAGAGCACCGGTGCCGTCCTCGCCGCCGGTCCCGGCGACCCCGCGGACGAACTGGTGAAGGCAACCGACCAGCAGAACGGCCGGGCGGTCTGACCGTCAGGCACCCTGTGTGAGCGGCCTCGGACGAGCAGGCGGCGGCGCTGTGCGCCGCCGCCTGCGCCGTATCCGCCTCTTTCCTCGCTTGACGCAAGCGCCCGCAGTGGGTTGCATACGCTGTGTGATCACGACCCGGGCTACCTCCACCGACTCCCCCACAGCCCTCCCCACCACCGGGCCGGGTGCCCCCGCCGTCCGCCGTGGCGCGTCCGCCACCGCCGCAGGAGCCGCACCGTGGACCCGGTGATCGTCGCCGGGGCCGGGCCGGTCGGCCTCGCCCTGGCCCTCGCCCTGGCCCGCCGCGAGGTACCCGTCGTGGTGCTCGACGAGGGCACCGGCGTGGACGAACGGCGCCCGGCCAGAACCGCCGTACTGCGGCCGGACACCGCGGCGCTGGTCAACCGGCTGGGCTGCGCCGAGGCACTGGGACGTGACCGGTGGACGGGCTGGCGGACGATGCGGCGGCGCCAGCTCGTCCGCCAGGTGCCGTTCGGCGCACCCCCGGGACAGCCGGAAACCGGCGGACCGGCCACCGCCGCCCCGCCCCCACCGGTCCACCTGGTGCAGCACGACCTCACCCGCGCGCTGCGGGCCACCCTCGCCCACATGGCGGGTTCCGGCCTGGTCACCGTCGCGCCGGGCAGCCGGGTGGACACCCTGGAACAGGACGCGGCGGGCGTCTCGGTGCACACCCGCGGACCCGCCGGCACCTGGTGGCGCGGCAGCTACCTGGTCGGCTGCGACGGCCCGCGCTCCACCGTCCGGAAACTGCTCGGGGTGCGCTTCCCGGGACGCACCGCGGTCGAGCGGCACGCCGTGGCCGCGCTCCACACCGAGCTGCCCTGGCCCGGCGAGGGCGTGCTGCACCGGTCGCCGGCGTGGCGCGGCGCCGACGGCGAGGTCACCGCCCGGCCGCTCACCGGCGGTGTCTGGCGGCTGGACTGGCTCCTCCCCCCCGGCCGCGACCTGGTCACCCCCGACGCCCTGCTGGCCCGGGTGGAGGACACCCTGACCGGCTGGTGCGGGGATCCGGCGCCCCCCTACCAGCTGCTGGACACCGGGGTGTACACCGTCCACCACCGGCTCGCGCGCCGCTGGCGGGTCGGCCGCGCCTTCCTCGCCGGGGACGCCGCCCACCTGCTCGGCGCCCTCGGCACCCAGGGGCTCGACGAGGGACTGCGGGACATCGCCAACCTGTCCTGGAAGCTCGCGGTGGCCTGGCACCGGGGGGCCACCGACGCCGACACCCTGCTGGACAGCTACCAGACCGAGCGGCGCGGCGCGGTCGGGGCCCGGCTGCGCGCCGCGGACCAGGCGCTGCCGCAGGTACGGGCCTCCGGCGGCTGGCCCGCGGTCCGCCGTACGGTGCTGCCGGGCGCGGTACGGAACCACGACACCCTCCTCACCGACGGTCACCTCGGTCAGGGCCCGCTCGGAGCGCCGCCGGTCTACGCCCGGTCGCCGCTGGCCCCCGCCGCGCCGCCCACCGGCTGCGTCACCGTGGCCACCGAGCCGGGCGCGCAGGCCGCCGACGTGCCGGTGACCGCCCCCGACGGCGCCACCGTCGGGCTGCGCGAGCGTCTCGGCGGGCAACTGCTGGTGGTGCTGGTCGCGCCGGGCACCGGGGTGTGGGACCGGCGGCACTGGATGCGTGCCGGGCTGATGCCCCGGCTGTCGGCGGCCGTAGCGGCGCTGCCGATGGACGCGGAACTGCTGGTCGCCGAGGAGTACCCGGGCGCTGCCGCGCACACCGTGCTGCTGATCCGCCCGGACGGGCACCTGGCCGCGGCCCTGTCGGGGGTGCGGCCCGCGGAGCTGTACGCCTGTGCGGACGCGGTCCGCGGTGGCGGGACGTCCCGGGGCGCCCAGCACACCGCGGCGGAGGCGGCCCGGGAGCCGTCACCGGGGTCGGAGGCCACGGCGCGGCGGTAGGCGGACCGGTCGGGCCTCCGCGGGTCCGGGCCGCCGGTGGGCGGACCGGTCCGGCACTCGCGGGACCGGCGGGCGGGCGGCCGGGCCGGCGGGTGGCCGGGGGCGGGGCCGGCAGGTGGGCCGGGGCAGCGCACCCCGGCGGCGGACCCGGTCGGTTGACCATGCTTGCGACGCATGGTTCACTGCGGAGCGTGACCGACACCCGGCTGCCGCGCTTCTGGCGGAGGGTCCATGTGGACCTGCTCCGCTACGCGGGCTGCGTGTGTCGCCCGTCCTGCTGATCGACATCCCCGCGCGGCCGCCCTGACGCCCGCGCCTCTCCGCGATCACCCAGGACGGTCTCCGTGTCCCCCGTGTCATCTGCTTCGCCCCTGTCCGACGGGCACCACCCCCGTGTCTCCCCGCCGCCGGACCCTGCGGGCCCGGCGCCCGGCGCCGGCCCGGCCACGCCGTCGTCCCCGGCGCCGGACTCCCCCACCGCCACCGGCCCGGCACCGGGCGGCCGCGCACCCGACGCCGCCGCGCTGCTGGCCTTCGCCCAGCGCATCGCCGCCGACACCGCGCTGGTCTCCTCCCTCCCTCTCGACCCCGAGGGCCGTACCTGGCTGCGGCTCCACGGTCCCGGCGGCAGCGAGGCATGGCTGATCGGCTGGCCGCCGGGCACCGGCACCGGCTGGCACGACCACGGCGGCTCGCACGGCGCCTTCGCCACCGCCGCCGGCGAGCTCACCGAACATTCCCTCGCCGTCCAGCTGCCCACCGAGGGCTGGAAGACCCTGGAACTGGCCGACGACGTCGACCGGGAGCGCCGGCTCTCCGACGGGCGCGGCCGGGCCTTCGGCCCGCACCATGTCCACCAGGTGTTCAACGCCTCGGCCGAGCGGCACGCCGTGTCGGTGCACGCCTACCACCCGCCGCTGCCACTCATGCGCCGCTACAGCCGTACCGGACCCGTGCTCCGGCTGGAGCAGGTCGAACGACCGGAGGAGTGGGTATGACCCGCCGCAGCATCGACGAACTGCTCGCCGACGCACGCGCCCAACTCGACCGGGTGGGCCCGGCCGAGGCCGCTTCGATACGCGCCGGGGGCGGTGTCCTGGTGGACATCCGCTATGCGGCGCTCCGCGACCGCGACGGCACCATCCCGGGCGCGCTGATCGTGGAACGGAACGAACTGGAGTGGCGGCTGGATCCGCTCTGCGACCACCGGCTGCCCGAGGCCACCGGCCACGAGCTCCCGGTGGTGGTGATCTGCAACGAGGGGTACGCGTCGAGCCTCGCCGCGCTCTCCCTGCGCCGGCTCGGTCTGCGCCGGGCGACCGACCTGGTGGGCGGCTTCCAGGCCTGGCGCACGGCTGGTCTGCCGGTGCGCCGCTGACCGCTCCCCGCTGACCGCTCGTCCCCGCCCCTGCCGCGTCCGGAGCGCTGGTCGCCGGAGCCCGGTACCGCTCACCGGCCCCCGGGCGGGCTCAGGCCGGACTCGGGTCGGACCCAAGCCAGACTCAGGCCGGGCTCGGGCAGGACTCAGGCTGGGTGACCCGCGGACCACACGGGGAGCCGGTCCGGCGTCTCCTGTCCGTCCCGGTTCTCCGACCCCGGTCCGCGGGCCGGGACTCCGGTGCCCGGCCGGCGTCTCCGACTCCTGGCCCGGCGTCTCCGCCCCGGGCCGAGGGCCCCTTCGGAGCGGCGTCTCCGGGTCCGGGCCTCCGGTCCCGGCACGGGCCTCCGCCCCTGGCGGGGCGTCTCCGGTCCCGGCTCGCGTCTCCGGTCCCGGCTCGGCCGGCATCGTGGCGGGCCGGCCGTCAGCCCTCGGGGTAGTGCTCGTCCAGCAGCTCGGTGTCCTCGCCCTCTTCCTCCAGTGCCCGCCGTACCACCCGCAGGGCCAGCCCCTCCGGGTATCCCTTGCGGGCCAGCATCCCCGCCAGGCGCCGGAGCCGCCTGTCGCGCTCCAGGCCACGGGTGCTCCTGAGCTTGCGCTCCACCAGCTCCCGGGCGGTCTGCTCCTCCTGCTCCGGATCGAGCCGGCCCACCGCGTCGTCGATCAGCGCGGAGTCCACGCCCTTGGTGCGCAGTTCCCGGGCCAGAGCGCGGCGTGCCAGGCCCCGGCTGTGATGCCGGGACTCCACCCAGGCCCCGGCGAACGCCGCGTCGTCGATCAGGCCGACCTCCTCGAACCGGGACAGCACCTCCGCCGCCACGTCCTCGTCGATGCCACGCTTCCGCAGGGCGTCGGCGAGCTGCCGCCGGGTGCGCGGAGTCCCGGTCAGCAGCCGCAGGCAGATCGCCCGGGCCTGCTCCTCGGGGTCGGCCGGCGGCTGCCGCCCGGCCGACCCCGGCGCCGTCTCCCCGAAAGGGGGCCCGGCGGACGAGCGGGAGTCACCACCGGTCGTACCGAAGGCAGGGCGGCCGGCCTCCCCGGGGCCAGGGCCACTGCCACCGCCGATCGGTCGGTCCGGCAGATCCGGCCAGTCGGTTCGCCGCGTCACGGATCAGCTCTTGGCCGCCGCGGCCTTGGTCACCTTCGCTCCGGCCTTCGCCGCGGTGGTGGCCGGGGCTGCCTTCACCGGTGCGGCGACCGTGGCGGCGGGTGCCGCCGCGTCGGCGCCGGGCTCGCCGGCCGGGTCCTCGGCCTTGACTCCGATGCCCAGCTTCTCCTTGATCTTCTTCTCGATCTCGTCGGCCAGGTCGGGGTTGTCCTTGAGGAAGTTGCGGGCGTTCTCCTTGCCCTGGCCGAGCTGGTCGCCCTCGTAGGTGTACCAGGCGCCGGACTTGCGGATGAATCCGTGCTCGACACCCATGTCGATCAGGCCGCCCTCGCGGCTGATGCCCTGGCCGTAGAGGATGTCGAACTCGGCCTGCTTGAACGGCGGCGCGACCTTGTTCTTGACGACCTTGACCCGGGTGCGGTTGCCGACCGCCTCGGTGCCGTCCTTCAGGGTCTCGATACGGCGGATGTCCAGACGCACCGAGGCGTAGAACTTCAGCGCCCGGCCACCGGTGGTGGTCTCCGGGGAGCCGAACATCACGCCGACCTTCTCGCGGAGCTGGTTGATGAAGATCGCGGTGGTCTTGGACTGGTTGAGCGCACCGGTGATCTTCCGCAGCGCCTGGCTCATCAGCCGGGCCTGGAGGCCGACGTGCGAGTCGCCCATCTCGCCCTCGATCTCGGCGCGCGGCACCAGGGCGGCCACCGAGTCGATGACGATCAGGTCGAGCGCGCCGGAGCGGATCAGCATGTCCGTGATCTCCAGCGCCTGCTCGCCGTTGTCCGGCTGCGACAGGATCAGGGAGTCGGTGTCCACCCCGAGCTTCTGGGCGTAGTCCGGGTCGAGCGCGTGCTCGGCGTCCACGAAGGCCACGGTGCCGCCGGCCCGCTGGGCGTTGGCGACCGCGTGCAGCGTCAGGGTCGTCTTACCGGAGGACTCCGGCCCGTACACCTCGACCACCCGGCCACGCGGCAGACCACCGACCCCAAGGGCGACGTCGAGAGCGGTCGACCCGGTGGGGATGACCTCGATGGGCTCGTTCGGCCGCTCGCCCATGCGCATCACGGCGCCCTTGCCGAATTGCCGTTCAATCTGTGCGAGCGCGGCGTCGAGCGCCTTCTCGCGGTCGGTTCCTGCCATGGGTTCCACCCGGTTTGCTTGAGTCGATCGCTTCACGTCCACGACGCTAACGCCTGCCACTGACAATGCGCCCGGACGGCGGCCGGCCTGTGGAAAACCTCGGTGGAAAACCTCGACGGGGCCTCGGCCGGTACCCCCATGAGAATGGATGTTCGATTTGCGTGTCAACCGCGCCGCGCGAGCGCCCCGCGGAACCGCGTGAGGGCCGACGGGCCGGGCTCCCGCCGCGCCCGCCTGCCGTGCACCCGCGGATCGTCGGTGACGTCGTACCGCTTGATGTACGCGCCGAGGAAGGCCTGCAGCGTCGCGGTCGCCGGGATCGCGATCAGCGCGCCCACCGCGCCCAGCAGCGCGGTGCCCGCGATCACCGAACCGAAGGCCACCGCGGGGTGGATGTCGACCGTCTTCGCGGTGATCCGCGGCTGCAGCAGATAGTTCTCGAACTGCTGGTAGACCACCACGAAGCCGAACACCCACAGCGCGTACCAGGGGTCGATGGTGAACGCGATCAGCATCGGCAGCGCACCCGCCAGATAGGTGCCGATGGTCGGGATGAACTGCGAGATCAGGCCCACCCAGACGGCCAGCGCCGGGGCGTACGGCACGCCCAGGCTCTCCAGCAGGATGTAGTGGGCGGCGCCGGAGATCAGTGCCATCAGGCCGCGCGAGTAGAGGTAGCCGCCCGTCTTGGCGACCGCGATCTCCCAGGCGCGCAGCACCTCCGCCTGCCGGTGCGGCGGCAGCATCGAGCACAGTCCGCGGCGCAGCCGGGGCCCGTCGGCGGCGAAGTAGAAGGCGAACAGCGTCACCGTCAGCACCTGGAACAGCCCGCCGAGAACGGCGGCGGAGACGTCGAGCACGTTGTCCGCACTGTCCTTGGCGTACTTCTGCAGCGTCTCGGAGTGGAGCAGGCTGTCCTGTATCTCCACCCGGGACAGCTCGGTGTGGAACGTCTGGTTGCTCCAGTTGATCAGCTTGTCGAGGTACGCCGGGAAGTCCTCGACCATCTTCACGATCTGGTCCGCCAGCATCGAACCGAGCAGGGTGAAGAATCCCGCCACGAAGACCAGGATGCCGAGGAAGACCAGCCCGGTGGCGGCGCCCCGGCGGACGCCGCGGGCCGCCATCCGGTCCACCGCGGGCTCGATGGCCAGGGCCAGGAAGAACGCGATGAGGATGTTGAGCAACAGCCCGGTGAGCTGGTCGAAGGCCCAGATGGCAAGCTGGAAACAGGCCACGAGCGCCAGCGCCAGCACCATCGCTCGAGGGAGCCAGCGCGGCATCCGCGCCGCAGGCTGCGCCTGAGGTCGCGGGCGGTCGTCGTCCGGGGCGATCGTCTCTTCTGTCGTGGCCACCCGCCAAGTGTGGCGTACGGGAGCCATAAACTTCCGGCCACCCCGCAAACCGATCCCTCCGGTGACCGGCGGACGACGGGCGCGGAACGAACCGTTCAACGCGCGCTGCACAGCATCCCAACGCCCGCGGTACGGCATCCCACGGCACATCCCCGGGCGGCCCCGGGGCGGCCGGGGAGGTGCCGTGGGGCGGCCGGGGCCGCCTCGGCCTGGCCCCGGCGATCGCCGCCCCGGGCCGCGGTACGGGTCCGGTCAGCGCCGGTCGTACGGCACGTCCACCGCGCGGCACACCCCGCGCCAGACGTCCTTCGCCGCCCAGCCCGCGTCCAGCGCCTGGTACACGGTCCGCCCGCCCAGCTCGGACATCACATGATCACGTGCGAAGGAGTCGGCGTACGCCTCACCGAAGTGATCCGCCATCCGCTGCCAGAAGTCCGTCAACCGCATGCGACCAGTATCCCGCCCCTGCGGGTGCAGCGGCGTCCGAGCGGCCTCCCGCGGCAGGCGGCTCCGCCTACGGTCGGAGGATGGACCGTTCCGAGACAGCTGCCACCACTCCGCTCGCCCGTGCCGAGCGGTTCGTCTGGCTGACCGCGCGCGTACTGGAGCAGCACCGATTCGCGTACCACTTCCTGGGCGGCCAGGCCGGCCCGGTCGAGACCGCGCTGGCCGCGTACGAGCGGGACGACGGCGGCTACGGGTACGGGCTGGAGCCGGACCTGCGGGGCCCGGTCAGCCAGCCACTGCCCACCCTGCACGCCCTGCGGGTGCTCGACGGGATCGGACGGTGCGGGGGCGCCCGGGTGGAGCGGATCTGCCGGTTCCTGACGGAGATCGCCGGGCCGGACGGCGCGCTGCCAGCGCTGCTCCCGACCCAGCGCGACTACCCGGCGGCCCCCTGGCTGCCGGTCCGTGAGCACCCGCCGAGCGAACTGCTGGCCACCGGACCCGTGGTCGGGCTGCTGCACCGCAACGAGGTGTGGCACGCCTGGCTGTTCCGGGCCACCGACTTCTGCTGGGCCGCGGTCGAGTCGCTCGCGGACGGCGCCGCGACCCACCCGTACGAGGTGGTGGCGGCCGTGTCGTTCCTGGACGGCGCCCCGGACCGCCCGCGGGCGGAGGCGCTGGCGGAGCGGCTCGGGCAGCGGGTCCGGCAGCAGGAGCTGCTGGTGCTCGACCCGGACCGGGCGGCCGGACACCCCGTGCCGGACGGCTACGCCCCGGGCGAGCACCACTTCCCGCACGACGTCGCGCGAACACCCGGGTCGGTCGCCCGCCGCTGGTTCACCGGGGACGAGATGAAGCGCTCGCTGGACCACCTCACCGCCCTCCAGGACGAGGACGGCGGCTGGCCGATCCGGTGGCGCGGCTGGGCACCGGGCACCGCCCTGGAAGGGCGGCCCATGGTCACCCTCGACGCGCTGCTGACCCTGCGCGCCTACGACCGGCTCGACTGAGCGGGCGCGGAAGGCCGTCCCGGCCTGCCCCGCCCGACCTGGCTCGACTCGACGGGGGCGGGGGCGGGGCGGCTCCGGCGCACGGTGCCGGTCCCGGGGCGCCCCGGGACCGGGACCGGGGCAGGGACCCGACCGGGACCGGAACACCACCGTCGCGTCCGGGGCGCGGACGCGACCGGTCAGCCGGTCAGCCGGTCAGGGCCCGCAGCGCGGCGGTCACCGCCACCGCGGCCCCCACCACGACGAGGAAGGGGGCGCGCAGCAGCAGGGCGAGCGCCGCGGCCGCAAGCCCGGCCGCCCCCGCGTCCAGCTTCAGGCTGTGACCGGCGCTGAAGGTCTGCTGGGCGGTGAGCGCCGCCAGCAGCGCCACCGGGACCAGGGCGGCCAGCCGCTTGACCACCGGGCGTTCCAGGACCCCGGCCGGCACCGACAGGCCCAGCAGCTTCACCAGATAGCAACCGGCCGCGGTCACCGCGATGGCGATCCAGACGCTCACCGTGCTTCCTTCCCGACCTCGTCGGTCTTCTCGGTCCCGCCCGTCTTCACGGCCTTCCCGGCTGTCCCGGCCTTTCCGGTCTCCGCGACGTCCCCAGCCTCCACGGCCTCGGGCCGCCCGGTCTCCCCGGCCGCCCCGGAGCCGGGGGCCGCGCCTCCGGTGCGGGGCACCGGGCCCGCCGCGCGCCCGGCGACCGCGAGCACCACCGGCGCGGCGAGCGCCGCCACCAGCACCGGCACCCCGGCCGGCAGCACCGGCACACAGGCCAGCACCAGCAGCACCCCGAGTGCGGCGACGGCGCGTTCGACGCCGCTGCTCAGCTTGGGTGCCAGCAGTGCCAGGAACACCGCCGGCCCCGCGGCGTCCAGCCCCCAGGCGTCGGTGTCACCCAGGGCTGACGCGCCGAGGGCGCCGATCAGGGTGGTGAGGTTCCACAGCGCGAACACGCTCACCGCGGTGACCGAGAAGCCGAGCCGCGCCGAGCGCTGGTCCGGCTGGGCGAGCGCGACGGCGGCGGACTCGTCGATGACGCCGTGCGCGGCCAGCGGCCGCACCGACCGGGGCAGCCGGAGGAGCCCGGAGAGCCGGAGCCCGTAGAACGCGTTGCGGACGCCCAGGAAGAACGCCCCGGCCGCGGCGGTCAGCGGGTTGCCGCCCGCGGCCAGCGCGCTGACCAGTGCGAACTGGGACGCGCCGGTGAACACGAAGAGACTGAGGGCACAGGTCTGGAGGACGTCGAGCCCGGCGTCCGCGGAGGTCACGCCGAAGGCGAAGCCGGAGAGGCCGACCGCGACGCCGACGCCGAGGGCGTCGCGGACGACCGCGCGGTCCGGCCTTGCGGGACCGGCGCGGGTATCGGACTCGGTGGTGATGTCTGCTGGTTCTGCCACGCCCCGAGGCTAGGGACGCAGCGCGTCGCCGGTCTTGTACGTTCTTGCGCGTTCCCGCTGGTAGGCGCCCGGAGGCACGCCCACGATCCGGGTGAAATGCCGGTTCAGGTGGGGTTGGTCGGTGAACCCGACCGCGGCGGCGGCGACGGCGGGAGGGGTGCCCGCGTCCAGCAGCAGCCGGGCGCGCCGCACCCGGGCGTCGGTGAGCCAGGTGTGCGGCGGCATGCCGTAGGTGGCGCGGAACGCGCGCAGCAGGGCGAAGGGGCTGGTGCCCAGCTCGGTGGCGAGCTTCTCCAGCGACGGCGGGGCCGCCATCCGCTCCTCCAGGACCGCGCGGGCGCGGACCGCGTTGCGCGCGCCCGCGCTGGGCGCCGTGCGCGCGGCGGCGGGCGCCCCGTAGAGCCTGAGCAGGCGGGCGACCGCGATCCGCAGCAAGCCGTCGGCGGCCAGCGCGTTGCCCTCCTCGGCCGCCCGGTGCACCGCGATGAGCAGCCGGTGGCTGCGCGGGTCCGACTCGACGACCACGTCACGGAACCCCGGGGTGCCGCGGATCGCGGTGGTCTCCGCGGCGATGTCCGCGATCAGCTCCGGGGCCGGGTACAGCACCCGGTAGGTCCACCCCTCCGGCACCCCCGCGTACCCGGTGTGCGGCACGTCCGGATTGACCAGGGCGACCCCGCCGGGGCCCACCCGCTCGATGTCGGTGCGGTGCCGGAACTCCTCGACGCCTTCGGTGATCGCCGCGAGGGCGAAGGTGTCGTGGGTGTGCGGCGTGAACGCCTTGCGTATGTAGCGGGCGCGCAGCAGATCGACCCCGGGCAGCTCCGGATGGGTCCAGTACCGTGCGCTCTCTCCGCTGCCCATGCGGCTCATTCTCCCCCGCCGGGCCGATGCGCCGGCCGCCCGTCCGGCCCGTTGTCAGTGGCTCGGTGCACGATGGAGGGCATGGCGAGCACAGCACTCGACGCCTTCTCTCCGGCGACCCGCGGATGGTTCACCGGAGCCTTCAGCGCGCCCACCGCCGCGCAGGAGGGCGCCTGGCGGGCCATCGGTCAGGGATCGGACGTGCTGGTCGTCGCCCCGACCGGCTCGGGGAAGACCCTCGCCGCCTTCCTCGCCGCACTGGACCAGCTGACCAGCGCCCCGCCCCCGGCCGAGGCCCGGAAGCGGTGCCGGGTGCTGTACGTCTCCCCGCTGAAGGCCCTGGCGGTGGACGTGGAGCGCAACCTGCGCAGCCCGCTCACCGGCATCCGCCAGGAGTCCGTGCGGCTGGGTCTGCCGGAGCCGGAGGTCCGGGTGGCCATCCGCTCCGGCGACACCCCCGCGGCCGAACGGCGCGCCATCGCCACCCGCCCGCCGGACATCCTGATCACCACCCCCGAGTCGCTGTTCCTCATGCTCACCTCCGCCGCCCGGGAGGCGCTCAGCGGCGTGCAGACGGTGATCCTGGACGAGGTGCACGCGGTCGCCGGGACCAAGCGCGGCGCCCATCTGGCGCTCTCCCTGGAGCGGCTGGACCTGCTGCTCGACCGTCCGGCGCGGCGCATCGGCCTGTCCGCCACGGTCCGGCCGGTGGACGAGGTCGCGCGGTTCCTCTCCCCGCAGCGGAAGGTCGAGATCGTCCAGCCCCCGTCCGGCAAGGAGTTCGACCTGTCGGTGGTGGTGCCGGTGGAGGACCTCGGCGAACTCGGCGGGTCCCCGGTCCAGGAGGACGGCACCGGGGAGCGCCCGTCGATCTGGCCGCAGGTGGAGGAGCGGATCGCCGATCTGGTGCAGAGCCACCGGTCGACCATCGTCTTCGCCAACTCGCGCCGCCTGGCCGAGCGGCTGTGCAACCGGCTCAACGAGATCGCCTACGAGCGGGCCACCGGTACCGCCGTTCCCGAGGACCACTCCCCCGCCGAGCTGATGGGCGGCTCCGGCGCCGCGAAGGGCGCCCCGCCGCTGCTCGCCCGCGCGCACCACGGATCGGTGTCCAAGGAGCAGCGGGCGCTGGTGGAGGAGGACCTCAAGGCCGGGCGGCTGCCGGCCGTGGTCGCCACCTCCAGTCTGGAGCTGGGCATCGACATGGGCGCGGTGGACCTCGTGGTCCAGGTGGAGTCCCCGCCGTCGGTCGCCTCCGGGCTGCAGCGGGTGGGCCGGGCCGGCCACCAGGTGGGCGCGGTGTCGACCGGGGTGGTCTTCCCCAAGTACCGCGGCGACCTGGTGCAGGCTGCGGTGGTCACCGAGCGGATGCGGCAGGGGGCCATCGAGTCGCTGCGGGTGCCCGCCAACCCGCTGGACGTGCTGGCCCAGCAGCTGATCGCCATGACCGCGCTGGACACCTGGGACGTGGCGGAGCTGCTGGCCGTGGTGCGCCGCGCCGCGCCGTTCGCCTCCCTGCCCGAGTCGGCCTTCACCGCGGTGCTGGACATGCTCGCCGGCCGGTACCCCTCCGACGCCTTCGCGGAGCTGCGGCCGCGCGTGGTGTGGGACCGGATCGCCGGTACGGTCACCGGCCGGCCGGGCGCCCAGCGGCTGGCCGTCACCTCCGGCGGCACCATCCCCGACCGCGGCCTCTTCGGTGTCTTCCTGGTCGGGTCCGACCCGCGGAAGGGCGGCGGCCGGGTCGGCGAGCTGGACGAGGAGATGGTGTACGAGTCCCGGGTCGGGGACGTCTTCACCCTGGGCACCACCTCCTGGCGCATCGAGGACATCACCCGCGACCGGGTCCTGGTCTCCCCCGCGCCGGGGATCCCGGGGCGGCTGCCGTTCTGGAAGGGCGACCAGCTCGGGCGGCCGCTGGAACTCGGCCGGGCGCTCGGCGGGTTCCTCCGCGAGATCGGCGGGATGGAGCCGGAGGCCGCCCGGGAGCGGCTGGCCACGGCCGGACTGGACGACTGGGCGGCCGGCAACGTGCTGTCCTATCTGGCCGAGCAGCGCCAGGCGTGCGGCCATGTGCCGGACGACCGCACCATCGTCGTGGAGCGCTTCCGGGACGAGCTCGGCGACTGGCGGGTGGTGGTCCACTCCCCCTTCGGGGCCCAGGTGCACGCGCCGTGGGCGCTGGCGCTGGGCGCCCGGCTCGGCGAGCGGTACGGCCTGGACGCCCAGGTGATGCACGCCGACGACGGCATCGTGCTGCGGCTGCCCGACGCGGACACCATGGGCCTGGACTTCCTCGACGCCGACCCCGCCGCCCCGGGCCCGGAGTACGACGCCGAGCAGTCCCCGGTCGGGGCCGCCGACGTCGTCTTCGACAAGGGCGAGATCGACCAGGTCGTCACCGACCAGGTCGGCGGCTCGGCCCTGTTCGCGGCCCGGTTCCGGGAGTGCGCGGCCCGCGCCCTGCTGCTGCCCCGGCGCAACCCCGGAAAGCGCACCCCGCTGTGGCAGCAGCGGCAGCGGGCCGCCCAGTTGCTCCAGGTGGCCAGCGAGTTCGGCTCCTTCCCGATCGTCCTGGAGGCGGTCCGGGAATGTCTCCAGGACGTGTTCGACGTCCCCGGGCTCGCCGAGCTGATGGGGGACATCGAGGCCCGCCGGGTGCGGCTGGTGGAGGTGACCACCCCGGAGCCGTCGCCGTTCGCCCGTTCGCTGCTCTTCGGCTATGTCGCGCAGTTCCTGTACGAGGGGGACTCGCCGCTCGCCGAGCGGCGTGCGGCGGCGCTTTCGCTGGACTCCCGGCTCCTCGCCGAGCTGCTGGGCCAGGCCGAGCTGCGCGAGCTGCTCGACGCGGAGGTGCTCGCCGAGCTGGAGCGGGAGCTGCAGTGGCGTACCGAGGACCGCCGCGCCAAGGACGCCGAGAGCGTCGCCGACCTGCTCCGGCTGCTGGGCCCGCTCACCGCGGGGGAGCTGGCCGAGCGCGGGGCGGAGCCGGAGTGGATCGAGGAGCTGGCGGCCGCCCGGCGCGCCATCCCGGTCCGGATCGCCGGTCGGCAGCAGTGGGCGGCGGTGGAGGACGCCGGGCGGCTGCGGGACGCGCTGGGCACCGCGCTCCCGGTGGGGGTGCCCGAGGCGTTCACCGAACCGGTCAAGGACCCGCTGGGCGACCTGCTGGCCCGGTTCGCCCGCACCCACGGCCCCTTCACCTCCGCCACCGCCGCCGCGCGGTTCGGCCTGGGCGCCGCGGTCACCGACGGCGCGCTGCACCGGCTCGCCGCCGCGGGCCGGGTGGTGCAGGGCGAGTTCCACCCGGCGGGCATCGGCCAGGAGTGGTGCGACGCCGCGGTGCTGCGGCGGTTGCGCCGCCGGTCGCTGGCCGCGCTCCGCGAGGAGCTGGAACCGGTGCCGCCCGCCGCGCTCGCCGCCTTCCTCCCGCAGTGGCAGCACGTGGGGGCCCTGTACCCGAAGACCCGGAACCGCGCGGAGGCGGAGCGGAACACCGGCCACAGTCTGCGGGGCATCGACGGCCTGGTGCGTGCCGTCGAACAGTTGCAGGGCGCGCCGGTGCCGGCCTCCGCGCTGGAGAAGCTGGTCCTGCCCTCCCGGGTCGCCGACTACTCCCCCACCATGCTGGACGAGCTCACCGCCACCGGCGAGGTGCTGTGGGCCGGCGCCGGCGCTCTGCCGGGGAAGGACGGCTGGATCTCCCTCCACCTCACCGACGCCGCCCCGCTGCTGCTCCCCTCGCCCCATCCGCTGGAGCTCGGCCCGCTGCACCGGGCCGTGCTGGACGCGCTCTCGGGCGGATACGGCCTGTTCTTCCGGCAGATCGCCGACCAGGTGCGCGCCGCGCACCCGGAGTGCGGTGACGCGCAGCTGGCCGACGTGGTGTGGGAGCTGTCCTGGTCCGGCCGGCTGACCAACGACACCCTCGCCCCGCTGCGCTCGTTGCTCGGGTCGGGCCGGACCGCGGGCGCCACCGCCCATCGCGCCAAGCGGTCCGTCCCGCGCGGCCGGTACGGCTCCCTCACCGGCCGGACCGGCCGTCCGACGGCGTCGCGGAGCGGGCCGCCGACGGTCGCGGGCCGCTGGGCGCTGCTGCCCGAGCGGGAGCCGGACCCCACCCACCGGGCCCATGCGCTGGCCCGCACCCTGCTCGACCGGCACGGCATCGTCACCCGGGGCACGGTGGCGGCCGAGGGCGTGGAGGGCGGTTTCTCCGCGGCGTACCGCGTGCTGGCCGCGTTCGAGGACACCGGGCAGGCGCGGCGCGGGTACGTGGTGGAAGGTCTGGGGGCGGCGCAGTTCGCGATGGACGGCGCGGTGGACCGGCTGCGCGCCGTGAGCACCGCCCGGGACCGGGCGGCGGGGCTGGCCGCGGACAGCGGGGAGGTCTTCGGCGCGCCACCGGTCGGCCGGGCGGTCGTCCTCGCCGCCGCGGACCCGGCCAACGCCTATGGTGCGGCGCTGCCCTGGCCGGAGCCGCCCGCCGGAGCCGGGCACAAGCCCGGGCGCAAGGCGGGCTCGCTGGTGGTGCTCGTCGACGGCGAGCTGGCGGTCTACATGGAGCGGGGCGGCAAGACCCTGCTCGCCTGGCCGTCCGGCCCCGCGGAGGCGGAGTCCCCGGACGACGACGCCCGGCTTCGGGCGGCGGTGGAAGCGCTGGCCCTGGCCGGACGGCAGGGCGCCCTGGGCACGGTCACGGTGGAGCGGGTCAACGGCGCCCCGGCCCTCACCTCGCCGATGGGCCGCACCCTGGAGACGGCGGGCTTCCACCCCACCCCGCGCGGCTTCCGGCTGCGCTCCCCCTAGCTGTACTGCCCCGCGTCACCGGCCCCGGCACCGCGGCAGGCCCCGGCGCGGGCGGGGCCCGGGCATCATGGGCCGTATGCCCGAAGGAGACACCGTCTGGCGGACCGCCCGCAAGCTCCACCAGGCCCTGGCCGGGAACCGCCTCACCCGCTGCGACCTGCGGGTGCCCCGGCTGGCCACGGTCGACCTCACCGGCCGCACGGTCAGCGAGGTGGTCCCGCGCGGCAAGCATCTGCTCATCCGGGTCACGGGTGAGGAGCCCGGCGGGCACGCGTCCCGGGCCGAGGGCGGGCTGACCCTCCACTCGCATCTGCGGATGGACGGCTCATGGCGGATCCACCGGGCCGGTGAGCGGTGGACCGGCGGGCCGGGATACCAGATCCGCGCCGTGCTGGGCACCGCGGAGCGTACCGCCGTCGGCTACCGGCTGCCGGTGCTCGACCTGCTCCGCACCGCCGACGAGGAACGGGTGGTCGGGCATCTCGGGCCCGACCTCCTGGGCCCGGACTGGGATCCCGCGGAGGCGCTGCGCCGGTTGCTCGCCGACCCGTCGCGTCCGGTCGGCGACGCGCTGCTGGACCAGCGGAACCTCGCGGGGATCGGCAACGTGTACCGGTGCGAGCTGTGCTTCCTGCTGCGGGTGACGCCGTGGCTGCCGTTCGGTGACCTCCCGCGTCCGGAGCGGGTCACCGCACTGGCCAGGAAACTTCTGGAGGCCAACAAGGACCGCCCGGTGCGGATCACCACCGCGGACCCGCGCGCGGACCGCGGACTGTGGGTGTACGGGCGGGCGGGCCGGCCCTGCCGCCGTTGCGGTACGGCCGTCCGGACGGCCGTACCGGACGAGGCCGGCGGCCGCGCACAGGAGCGGGTCGCCTTCTGGTGCCCTCGCTGCCAGTCCGGCCCTGGGCCGGCTGACGGCTGACGGCTGACGGCTGACGGCTGACGAGCGTCCCGGCGGTACGAACGGCCGTCAGTTCCCGTGTCCGGGCGGCGCACGGCCGGCGTCCCACCCCGCGCCGTGCCTGCAGGCCGGAGGCTTCCGCGTCCCGACCCCGCGCTGTTCCGGGCGGCCACCGGTGGCGCTGGTCCCCCGCCCGCACCCGGAGGGGCACAGCGGAGCCCGGGGGCCCGTGGGTCCCTTGGGACCCTTGGGACCCGGTGGGGTCAACTCCGCCGCCGTCGGCCGCCGCTGACGTTCCGGAGGCACCGCGCGGAACTCCACACCGCCCGCCAGGACGGCCACGGCGTGCCCCGTGCGGCGCGTCCCCGCCGGGCGGTGTCACCGACCGAGCGGGGGACGCAGTGCACCGGCAGCAGACTCAGGCCCCACCCGCCGGCCACGATCGCGGATTCCACCGGCCCGGCCGCCGCCGGGTGCAGTGCCAGCCGCACCGCCGCCCACCACCACACCACTCCGAGCAGCGGCAGGAAGAGCCACCGCACCGCCCGGCGGCCGGTGCCGCCGTTCCCGTGGGCTGCCATGGCTGCCTCCTCCGGCCGGCGGCGTGTGCCCGTCCACCCCGGGCGCGGGGCACCCGGCCGGGCGGTGTGCACGGCGGGTTGGGGCCGTCACCGGTGGCCGTGCCCCGCCCGCGCTCCTCCCGGTTCTTGCCCGGTCCGGCTGCGTCCCGCACGGCCGGCGCCCCACGTGCCCGGGTGCATCGGCGCATTCACGGGGCGGGCGGAGGTTCGCGGTCACTACCAGTGCCGCGGGGTCCAGGTGTACTTGTCTCCGCCCACCCACCGGACGTCGTCCGGGTCGTCGAAGTCCACCTTCCCCAGGCCGGCCCGGTGGGCGATGTCGATGACGTCGGCCAGCGAGTACGCCTTGCCGACGAGTTCCCCACCCAGCTCCACCAGCCGGAACGGCGGCTCGCCCGGTTGCACGGCCGAGACCGTCATCCGCGGTGAGGTGACGCGCAGTCCCTCGGACCCGGTCATGGACGGCCCCTCAGCTCTGACGGGTGTTCGGTTCCCCCGCGGCGGCCGATGTCACGCCCCCGGCCCGCCGTTCACGTTCTCCGCCTGGAACATCCAGTGGTGCTTCTCCAGGTCCCTGGTGAGGCCGATCAGGATGTCCTGGGTCACCGGGTCGGGGTCGGCGGTGGCCTCGATCCGCTCCCGCATCCGGCCGATGACCGTGGAGAGCGCGCCGATCAGGCTCCGGACCGCCTCGACGTCCCCGCTCCAGCCGTCCTTGACCGTGTCGATGCCGCTGGACTTGGCGACCGTCTCGGCCCGGCCGTCCGGTGCCACGCCGATCGCGGAGGCTCGTTCGGCGACGGTGTCCATGTGCTGGCGGGCGGTGTCCACCACTTCGTCGAGCTGCAGGTGTACGGAGCGGAAGCGCGGTCCCACCACCGTCCAGTGGACCTGCTTGGCCACCAGGGAGAGGTCCACGAGGTCGACGAGCGCGCCCTGCAGCGCGTCACCCACTATCTGGCGGTTCTCCTCCGACAGAGGGCTCTTCAGCACAGACATCCGCATCCTCCTGTTCGTGTCGCTGGAGGTCCGCAGCCGACCGCACCGTCCACATGGTGGCCGCGATGGGCTGCCGGTCCTTTCTCCACCATGACACATACCCCGCGAACCGGCTTGAAACAGACAAGTGCCCGCCCTTCCGGCACGGGTGCCGAAGAGCGAGCACTTGACAAGCTTGTCGATAGGTCGACCGGTCGCGGTGGGGCCGGTGACCGCGGGACCGTCAGGCGGCCACGACGTCCACGGCCTCCGCGGGCGCCTTGATGGTCACCCGATCCCCGGAGGACACCGACACCGAATTGAGCATCGGCCGCACGGGCGCCGGCACCGACTCGCCGGCCGCGGCCGACTCCGCCAGCTCCGCGAGCGACAGTTCGTCACTGACCTCACGCATGACCTGCGACATCCGGACGTCCAGCGCGTCGCAGATGGCGGACAGCAGCTCGGACGAGGCCTCCTTCTGGCCCCGCTCGACTTCCGACAGATAGCCGAGCGACACCCGGGCGGAGGAGGAGACCTCGCGCAGAGTACGGCCCTGGCGCTGGCGCTGCCGGCGCAGCACGTCACCCAGCAGGCGACGGAGCAGAATCATCGCTGGCTCCCTCCTCGGACCTCGGATCCGGATCCTTCACGCCCCACCGTACCGCCTTCGGCTCCACCCGTGCGGGGAGCGATGTCGTGTTCACTCAGGGCTGCAAACACTAATTCCCCCCGTGTTGTTCCGTATCCTGTGCCCTTGCATTTTCGATCAATTCGTTGAGCAGGAGTTCGAGCGCGGCGATCGCGCTCGAGGCGCGGATCTCGCCGCGGTCCCCGCCGAGCCGCAGGGACGCCGTGCCGTGCACCCCGCCGGGCCCGCTGACCGCGGTGAACACCGTGCCCACCGGCCGGCCGTCCTGACCGGTCGGGCCGGCCACCCCGGTGGTGGCGACCCCCCAGTCGGCGCCCAGCAGGCGCCGTACGCCCCGCGCCATCTGCCGGGCGACCTCCGGGTCCACCGCCCCGCGCTCGGCCAGCAGCGCCCCGTCCACACCCAGCACCTCGCGCTTGACCTCGGTGGCGTAGGCGGTCACCGAGCCCCGGAAGGAGCGGGAGGCACCGGGTACCGCGGTGAGCTCCGCCGCCACCAGCCCACCGGTGAGCGACTCCGCGACGGCCACCGTCTGGCCCCGTTCCACCAGCAGCTCCAGCACCCGGACGGCCGGTTCCGCGCCGGGGGCCGGGGACCGGGTCACCGCACCGACTCCCGCTCGGCCCGCTCGCGCTGCGCGGCCAGGCCCGCGCGCCGCAGCCGGAACGCCTGGCGCACGTAGTCCAGGCCGGTCAGGAGCGTCAGCGCGACGGCGACCGCCATCACCCAGAAGCGCAGGGTGGCGAGCGGCCCGGTGAGCGCGAGGATGTACATCCCGACCGCGGTGCCCTGGGCCAGCGTCTTCATCTTGCCGCCCCGGCTGGCCGGGATCACCCCGTGCTTGATCACCCAGAAGCGCATCAGGGTGATGCCGATCTCCCGGAACAGGATCGCGCCGGTCACCCACCACGGCAGGTCGTCCAGCGCGGAGAGGCAGACCAGCGCCGCACCCATGATCGCCTTGTCGGCGATCGGGTCGGCGATCTTGCCGAAGTCGGTGACCAGGTTGTAGCGGCGGGCCAGGTGCCCGTCGAACAGGTCGGTGATCATGGCGATGGCGAAGGCCGCCCAGGCGAAGGCGCGCCAGGCCGGGTCGTAGCCGCCGTTGTGCAGCATCAGCAGCACGAAACCGGGGACCAGGAGCAGCCGGACCATGGTCAGGATGTTCGCCACGTTCCACAGGCCGGCCGGTCGCACGGACACGGCCGACGAACGGGCGCCTCCCGCGGTGGAGGCCGGGACATGGGTCATCTGACCGCCTCCTCGCCACACGCGCCACCCTGCAGCGGCAGCGGCTCCGCCACCAGATCCACTCCCTCGGTCGCGACCACCTTCGCGACGACCATACGGCCGGGCGACAGGTCCGCGCCGCCGGTGAGCAGGGTCTGGCCGTCGGTCTCCGGGGCCTGGTGGGCTCCCCGGCCGACCGGGCCGTCCTCCTCGTCGATCCGGTCCACCAGGACCTCGACGGTCTCGCCCAGCCGCTCCTCGGCACGCTGCGCGGTGAGCTCCTCGGCCAGCTGCGACAGGTGCGCCAGCCGCTCGGCGATCACTTCCGGGTCCAGCTTGTGGTCGTACCCGACCGCCTCGGTGCCCTCCTCGTCGGAGTACCCGAAGACGCCGATGGCATCCAGCCGCGCGTTGCTGATGAAGCGCTCCAGCTCGGCGAAGTCCTCCTCGGTCTCGCCGGGGAAGCCGACGATGAAGTTGGACCGCGCGCCGGCCTGCGGCGCCTTGGCTCTGATCCGATCCAGCAGGTCCAGGAAGCGGTCGGTGTCGCCGAACCGGCGCATGGCGCGCAGCACGTCCGGCGAGGAGTGCTGGAAGGACAGGTCGAAGTACGGGGCGACCTTCTCGGTCGAGGTGAGGACGTCGATCAGGCCCGGCCGCATCTCGGCGGGCTGCAGGTAGCTGACCCGGATGCGCTCGATGCCGTCGACGGCGGCCAGCTCCGGCAGCAGCGTCTCCAGCAGCCGGATGTCGCCCAGGTCCTTGCCGTAGGAGGTGTTGTTCTCGGAGACCAGCATGATCTCCTTGACGCCCTGCTCGGCGAGCCAGCGGGTCTCCCCCAGCACGTCGGAGGGGCGCCGGGAGATGAAGGAGCCGCGGAAGGACGGGATGGCGCAGAAGGAGCAGCGCCGGTCGCAGCCGGAGGCCAGCTTCACCGAGGCCACCGGGCTGCTGTCCAGCCGGCGGCGCAGCGGGGCGCGCGGCCCGGAGGCCGGCGCGAGCCCGTCGGGCAGGTCCGCGGGCGCCGAGGCGAGCGCCTCGTCCGCGGCGGCGCCGTGGCCGGGCAGTGCCACACCACCCGCCCGCTGCCGGTCGGCGGGGCTGATGGGCAGCAGTTTGCGCCGGTCACGCGGGGTGTGTGAGGCGTGGATGCCACCGGAGAGGATGGTCTGCAGGCGGTCGGAGATGTCCGCGTAGTCGTCGAAGCCGAGGACTCCGTCGGCCTCGGGCAGGGCATCGGCCAGGTCCTTGCCGTAGCGCTCGGCCATGCAGCCGACCGCCACGACGGCCTGGGTCCTCCCGTGGTCCTTGAGGTCATTGGCCTCGAGCAGGGCGTCCACCGAGTCCTTCTTGGCGGCCTCGACGAATCCACAGGTGTTGACGACGGCGACATCCGCGTCCGCGGCGTCCTCGACGAGATCCCAGCCGTCCGCTGCCAAGCGGCCTGCCAGCTCCTCCGAGTCCACCTCGTTACGGGCGCAGCCGAGCGTGACAAGGGCGACGGTACGGCGTTCGGGCATACGCTCAGACTACTTCGTCCCGGCCGCCCCTCCCGCTGCCAGGGCTGTGGATCTCCCCCGGCTCAGCCCGCCTCGGGGTCTCCCTTGGTGTAGCTCAGCCGCTGGACCTGCCCGTTCGCTCCGACTTCCTTGACTTCCTTGCCGTTGACGAACAGCTGTACGGCGCCGGCATTGCCCAGGACGAGGTCGATCCGCTTGCTGTCGGTGAAGGTGCGGGAGTCGCCCTCGCGCAGGACGCCCTCGTGGAGCAGCCGGCCGTTGTGGTTCCGGGCGGAGATCCAGCTCTGCCCGTTCTCGGCGCTGAGCTTGACCGTGACCTTGTTGACCGGGACCCCGGCGACGGCGCTGGTGGACGGCTCCGGCTCGGGGTCGGCCGGCTTGCCGGTGGTGGGACGCGCGGTGCCGGGTTCGGTCTGCGGGGGCTCCTCGGCGACCGTGCGGCCCTCGTCGCCCCCGCCGGTGAAGAGGGTGAAGCCCACGAAGCCGACCACGACCACGATGGCGGCGACCATCGCGGCGGTCCAGTTGGGGCGGCGCGGCTCGGACCGGATGCGCTCGGCCTCGAAGAGCGGCGCCGCCGGGGTGGGTTCCGGGCGCCCGCCGTGATCCGCGTCGTACTGGGCGACCAGGGCGGCCGGATCCAGGCCGACCTCGCGGGCCAGCGCGCGGATGTGGCCGCGTGCGTAGACGTCGCCGCCGCAGCGGCTGAAGTCGTCCTGTTCGATGCCGCGCACGAGCGGGACGCGCACCCGGGTGATGCTGCTGACCTCGTCGACGGAGAGGCCGGCGCGGATCCGGGCCTGCTGGAGGGCACGACCGACCGACGGCCGGTCGTCTTCGGGGGAGTTGCCGATGGACACGGGGGCGCCTTTCGAGCGTGTAGCCACCTGCTGGAGGTTCAGTCTAGGGGTGGTACGAAAGGGTCGGGCAAGCGGGAGGGCGGTCTTTGTACGCCATCAGAACAGGCCGCTCGCGGACACCGTGGCACATCGATCCATCACCTCGCTCAACTTGACGTATCGACCCGGGAAACGGTTGCCCGCCGTTTCCCTCACGGTTGAGCCTCCCCCCGGATCACCGCCAGCACTCCATCCAATTCCTCCGGTTTGACCAGGACGTCCCGGGCCTTGGAACCCTCGCTCGGGCCGACGACGCCCCGCGACTCCATCAGGTCCATCAGCCGGCCGGCCTTGGCGAACCCCACCCGCAGCTTCCGCTGGAGCATCGAGGTCGACCCGAACTGGGTGGAGACCACCAGTTCGGCCGCCTGGCACAGCAGGTCGAGGTCGTCGCCGATGTCCTCGTCGATCTCCTTCTTCTTCGCCGTCCCGACCGTCACGTCCTCCCGGAAGACCGGCGCCATCTGCGCCTTGCAGTGCTCGACGACGACGGCCACCTCCTGCTCGGTGACGTAGGCGCCCTGCATCCGGACCGGCTTGCTCGCCCCCATCGGCAGGAAGAGGCTGTCGCCCTTGCCGATCAGCTTCTCGGCCCCCGCCTGGTCGAGGATCACCCGGCTGTCGGCGAGCGAGGAGGTGGCGAAGGCGAGCCGGGAGGGCACGTTCGCCTTGATCAGGCCGGTCACCACGTCCACCGAGGGCCGCTGGGTGGCGAGCACCAGGTGGATGCCGGCGGCCCGGGCCAGCTGGGTGATGCGGACGATGGAGTCCTCCACGTCGCGCGGCGCCACCATCATCAGGTCCGCCAGCTCGTCGACGATCACCAGCAGGTACGGGTAGGGCCGCAGCTCGCGCTCGCTGCCCTCGGGCGGTACGACCTTGCCCTTGCGGACGGCGGCGTTGAAGTCGTCGATGTGCCGGAACCCGAACGCGGCGAGGTCGTCGTAGCGCAGGTCCATCTCCCGCACCACCCACTGCAGCGCCTCGGCGGCGCGCTTCGGGTTGGTGATGATCGGCGTGATCAGGTGCGGGATGCCCTCGTACGCGGTCAGCTCGACCCGCTTGGGGTCCACCAGCACCATCCGCACGTCGTCCGGGGTGGCCCGGGCCATCACCGAGGTGATCAGGCAGTTGATGCAGGACGACTTGCCGGACCCGGTGGCGCCCGCCACCAGCACGTGCGGCATCTTCGCCAGGTTGGCCGAGACGTAGCCGCCCTCGACGTCCTTGCCCAGCCCTACCACCAGCGGGTGGTCGTCGCCGACCGCCTCCGCCGACCGCAGCACATCACCCAGGTTGACCATCTCGCGGTCGCTGTTGGGGATCTCGATGCCGACCGCGGACTTGCCCGGGATCGGGCTGATGATGCGCACGTCGGGGCTGGCGACCGCGTAGGCGATGTTCTTGGTGAGCGCCGTGATCCGCTCCACCTTCACCGCCGGGCCCAGCTCGACCTCGTAGCGGGTGACCGTCGGGCCGCGGGTGAAGCCGGTCACCGCGGCGTCCACCTTGAACTCCGCGAAGACGTTGGTCAGCGAGGCGACCACGGCGTCGTTGGCCGCGCTGCGCGTCTTGCCGGGCCCGCCGCGCTCCAGCAGGTCCAGCGAGGGCAGTGCGTAGGTGATGTCGCCGGACAGCTGGAGCTGCTCGGCCCGCGGCGGCAGCGGGTCCGCGGGTTCGGGCGCGGTCCGGGTCAGGTCGGGGACGACCTGGGTGCGCTCCTCCTCCCCGGCGGACCCCGCGGCCGCACGGCCCGGCGGCACGGCCCCCCGGGCGGACGGCACCCCGGCGCCGGTGCGCTCGCCGGAGATGCCGGTGCTGAGCCCGGCCACCAGCGGCGACGGCTGCACGCCGTGCAGCACCGCACCGTCCAGCGCGGCCGCCGCGGCGGCGGCCACGTCCACCGCGTCCGGCGGACCGCCCGCCGGCGGCTCGACCGCCGCGCCCCGGCGGGACCCTCGGCGCCGGTCCAGCGCCTCCTCCTCGGCTTGCTCGGCGTCGGGACCGCCGGCCGCGGCGGCCCGGGCGGCCGCGGCCCGGCGCGGCCGGCGGGGACGCGGCTCCCGCCACTCCTCGGCGTACTCCCCCGGCTCGTCCGCCACCTCCTGCTCGACGGCGTACCCGTAGTCGTACACCTCGTGGTGACCGTGGTCGCGGAGCAGCCCGAGCCGCACGCCGAGGGACCGCAGCCGCTGCGGGACCGCCGCCACCGGGGTCGCGGTCACCACCAGCAGACCGAAGACGGTGAGCAGTACCAGCAGCGGCACGGCCAGCACCGCGCCCATCGCGTAGACCAGCGGGGCGGAGAACGCCCAGCCGATCAGGCCCCCGGCGTCCTGGACCGCCTCGGTGTCGGCCCGGGCCGGTGAACCGCAGGCGATGTGCACCTGCCCCAGCACGCCGACGACGAGCGCGGACAGGCCGATGACGATGCGCCCGTTGGCCTCGGGCTTCTCGGGATGGAGGATCAGCCGGGTGGCGATGGCGCCCAGGAGTATCGGCACGATGAGGTCGAGCCGGCCGAACGCCCCGGTCACCAGCATCTCGACCAGGTCGCCGACCGGGCCGTGCAGATTGGACCAGGTGCCGGCCGCCACGATCAGCGCCAGGGCGAGCAGCAGCAGCGCCAGCCCGTCCTTGCGGTGCGCCGGGTCCAGCCCCTTGGCGCCCCGCCCTATCCCCCGGAACAGTGCGGCCACCCCGCGGGCGATGCCCATCCACACCGCCCGGACCGCGCGGAACACCCCGTTGGAGGGCGAGGGCGCGGGCTTGGCCGGCACTTTGGCCACGGCCTTCCTCGCCGGTGCCTTCTTCGCGGGCGCGGCGGGCTTCTTGGCGGGCGCCTTCTTGGCCGCCGTCTTCTTCGCGGGCGCCTTCTTCGCAGCGCCCGGCGGCTGTCCGGCGCGCTGCTTGGAGGTGCCCGCCGTGCTCTGGGAACCCTTGCCGGACGTACGAGAGGCCATGAGGGCGAGATTACCCGCGTCCGCCGGACGGGGCACGTATGGCCGACCGTTTCACCGAGGCGGGCCCGGGGCGGCCCGCCGCGCGGCGTGACGGCGCGTCAGCGGTCAGCCCTGGGAGGGCACCTGGCCGCCGCCCCCGCCCGCGCCCGGCTCCAGCGCGTCCAGCGCCCGGCGCAGTCCGGTGAGTTTGCGCTCCAGGTGCGCCGCGGTGGCCACCGCGGCCGCGTCCGCCGACTCGTTCAGCTGCTTGGACAGCGCCTCGGCCTGCTCCTCGACGGCGGCCAGCCGGGCGGACAGCTCGGCGAGCAGCCCGGCCGGCTCCTTGCCGTCCACGGCGAGCGGCTGGTCGTTCTCCAACTGCAGGCGCAGCAGCGCGGCCTGCTCCCGCAACTGGCAGTTCTTCATGTACAGATCGACGAAGACCGAGACCTTGGCGCGCAGCACCCACGGGTCGAAGGGCTTCGAGATGTAGTCGACCGCGCCCGCCGCATAACCCCGGAAGGTGTGGTGCGGACCGTGGTTGATCGCGGTCAGGAAGATGATCGGGATGTCCCGGGTGCGCTCCCGCCGCTTGATGTGCGCGGCCGTCTCGAATCCGTCCATCCCCGGCATCTGGACGTCCAGCAGGATGACCGCGAAGTCATCCGTGAGCAGCGCCTTGAGTGCTTCCTCCCCTGACGATGCCCGTACCAGGGTCTGATCGAGCGCGGAGAGAATGGCCTCCAGCGCCAGCAGATTCTCCGGCCGGTCATCGACCAGGAGGATCTTGGCCTTCTGCACCATGGCCGACCGTCCTCCTCGCCCTGGCATCGGGCCGCCCCTGCTCTCCGAGCTCGGGGAAGCGCGGTGCGCCACCCCAGGGGACGACTCCCTCGCGCCGCCCGTCCTTGTGCCGGTCATGGTAGCCGCACCCCGCCTGTCGACACACCCTGTCACCGCGATGTCACTGCGCACGTAAGCGAAACGCGGTGGGAGACCAGAAGGTTCCCCACCGGCCGCCGTTCCACACGTGCCGGGCCACGGAGTGTCAGCAAACTGCCGCCGTGGCCCCGGACCGTCACTCGGTGCGCATCCACTGCTCCATCACCGTGAGGAGGTGGTCGGTGTCCACCGGCTTGGTGACGTAGTCCGACGCGCCCGACTCGATGCTCTTCTCCCGGTCCCCCTTCATCGCCTTCGCGGTGAGCGCGATGATCGGCAGGCCCGCGAACTGCGGCATCCGCCGGATCGCCGCGGTGGTGGCGTACCCGTCCATCTCCGGCATCATGATGTCCATCAGGACCAGCACCACGTCGTCGTGCTGCTCCAGGACCTCGATGCCCTCCCGGCCGTTCTCCGCGTACAGCACCTGCAGCCCGTGCTGCTCCAGCACGCTGGTGAGCGCGAAGACGTTCCGGATGTCGTCGTCGACGATCAGCACCTTCTCACCGTGGAATCCGGTGCCCTGGTCGGTGGCCACCAGGTCCTGGCCGCCCAGCAGCCAGGGCTCGGGGGCCTGACCCGCCGTCCCGCGCTCGCCCTCGCCGCCCCGGGCGGCCCGCTGCCGCCGCCGGGAGAGCGCGCCGGCGCCCCGCGGCTGCGGTGCCGCGGCGGGCGCCTCGGCCTGGGCCGCGTGCTGCTCCGCCGGCTCGCCCGCCTCCAGGGCCGGCAGGTCGGCGGCGTCGCCGCCGGGAGCGAGCTGCGGGTAGCCCTGCGGCGGCAGCTCGCTGGGGTGCAGCGGCAGGTAGAGGGTGAAGGTGGAGCCGCGCCCCGGTTCGCTGGCCGCGTGGATCTCACCGCCCAGCAGCCGGGCGATCTCCCGGCTGATGGACAGCCCCAGCCCGGTGCCGCCGTACTTGCGGCTGGTGGTCCCGTCGGCCTGTTTGAACGCCTCGAAGATGACCCGCATCTTGCTGGCCGCGATGCCGATCCCGGTGTCGGTCACCGAGAACGCGATCATGCCGGCGTCCGGGTCGCGCAGCGCGCCGTGCTCCAGCAACTGCTCGCGGATCGCGTCCGGGACGTCCGCCCCGGCCGGCCGGATCACCAGCTCCACCGCGCCGGTGTCGGTGAACTTCACCGCGTTGGACAGCAGGTTCCGCAGCACCTGCAGCAGCCGCTGCTCGTCGGTGTGCAGGGTCGCGGGCAGCTCCGGGGAGACCCGGACCGAGAAGTCCAGGCCCTTCTCCGCGGTCAGCGGCCGGAACGTGGCCTCCACGTAGTCCACCAGCTGCACCAGGGCGATACGGGTCGGGCTGACGTCCATCTTGCCCGCCTCGACCTTGGACAGGTCCAGGATGTCGTTGATCAGCTGGAGCAGGTCGGAGCCGGCCCCGTGGATCGTCTCGGCGAACTCCACCTGCTTCGGCGACAGGTTGCCGTCGGCGTTGTCGGCGAGCAGCTTGGCCAGGATGAGCAGCGAGTTGAGCGGGGTGCGCAGCTCGTGCGACATGTTGGCCAGGAACTCGGACTTGTAGCGCATCGAGACGGCGAGCTGCTCGGCGCGCTCCTCCAGGACCTGCCGCGCCTCCTCGATCTCGGTGTTCTTCACCTCGATGTCGCGGTTCTGCCGTGCCAGCCGCTCGGACTTCTCCTCCAGCTCCGCGTTGGACGCCTGGAGGGCCTTCTGCCGGTTCTCCAGCTCCGCCGAACGCTCCCGCAGCTGCTCGGTGAGCTCCTGGGACTGCTTGAGCAGTTCCTCGGTCTTGGTGTTGACGCTGATGGTGTTGACGCTGGTGCCGATCATCTCGGCGATCTGGTTGAGGAAGTCCTTCTGGATCTGCGCGAAGGGCTGGAACGAGGCGAGCTCGATGACGCCCAGCACCTTGCCCTCGAAGAGCACCGGCAACACGATGACGTGCGCCGGGGCGGCCTCGCCGAGCCCGGAGGCGATCTTGAGGTAGCCCGGTGGCACGTGCTCCACCAGGATGGTGCGCTTCTCCTTCGCCGCGGTGCCGATCAGCGTCTCGCCGGGGCGGAAGGAGGTCGGCATCGACCCCATCGAGTAGCCGTAGCTGCCGATCAGGGTGAGTTGGTAGTTCTCGTCGTACCCGCCGTCCGCGCCATCCGCGCCGGCCGCGCCCGCCGCCTCGAGCTCGGCCACCGGCACGGCCAGGAAGAACGCGCCGTGCTGGGCGGAGACCACCGGGGTCAGCTCGCTCATGATCAGCCCGGCGACGTCCTCCAGCTCCCGCCGGCCCTGCATCAGACCGGAGATGCGGGCCAGGTTCCCCTTGAGCCAGTCCTGCTCCTTGTTGGCGAGTGTGGTCTCGCGCAGGTTGGCGATCATCGTGTTGATGTTGTCCTGGAGCTTCAGGATCTCGCCCGCGGCGTCGGCGTCGATCTTGAGGTTGAGATCGCCGCGGGTCACCGCGGTGGCGACCTCGGCGATGGCCCGCACCTGCCGGGTGAGGTTCCCGGCCATCTCGTTCACCGACTCGGTGAGGTCCTGCCAGGTGCCGGCCACGTCCCGGACCCGGGCCTGGCCGCCCAGCTGCCCCTCGGTGCCCACCTCCCGGGCCACCCGGGTCACCTCCTCGGCGAACGAGGACAGCTGGTCGACCATGGTGTTGATGGTGGTCTTCAGTTCGAGGATCTCGCCCCGGGCGTCGATGTCGATCTTCTTGGTGAGGTCGCCGTTGGCGATCGCGGTGGTGACCATCGCGATGTTGCGGACCTGGCCGGTGAGGTTGTTGGCCATCGAGTTGACCGACTCCGTCAGGTCCTTCCAGGTCCCGGAGACGCCGGGCACCCGGGCCTGGCCGCCGAGGATGCCCTCGGTGCCCACCTCGCGGGCCACCCGGGTCACCTCGTCCGCGAACGACGAAAGCGTCGTCACCATCGTGTTGACGGTGTCGGCGAGCTGGGCCACCTCGCCGCGCGCCTCCACGGTGACCTTCTTGCTCAGGTCGCCGTTGGCCACCGCCGTGGCCACGTGGGAGATGTTGCGCACCTGGTTGGTGAGGTTGTTCGCCATCAGGTTCACATTGCTGGTCAGGTCCTTCCAGATGCCGGTGACACCCGGCACCCGGGCCTGGCCGCCCAACTGGCCCTCGGTGCCCACCTCACGGGCCACCCGGGTCACCTGCTCGGCGAAGTCCGACAGCTGGTCGACCATGGTGTTGACCGTGGTGACCAGTTCCAGGATCTCGCCCTTGGCGTCCACGGTGATCTTCTTCGACAGGTCGCCCTTGGCGACCGCCGTGGTGACCTCCGCGATGTTGCGCACCTGCGAGGTCAGGTTGGCGGCCATGCCGTTGACGGACTGGGTGAGGTCCTTCCAGGTGCCGGAGACGCCCTGCACCTCGGCCTGGCCGCCGAGGATCCCCTCGGTGCCCACCTGGCGCGCCACCCGGGTCACCTGCTCCGCGAACGACGACAGCTGGTCGACCATCGTGTTGAGGGTGTTGCGCAGCTCCAGGATCTCGCCGCGGGCGTCCACGTCGATCTTCTGCGACAGGTCGCCGCGCGCCACCGCGGTGGCGACCTGCGCGATGTTGCGGACCTGTGCGGTGAGGTTGCCGGCCATCCCGTTCACCGAGTCGGTCAGGTCCCGCCACACACCGGCCACCCCGGGCACCTGGGCCTGGCCGCCCAGCCGCCCGTCCGTACCCACCTCGCGGGCCACCCGGGTCACCTGCTCGGCGAAGTCCGACAGCTGGTCGACCATCGTGTTGATGGTGTTCTTCAACTCCAGGATCTCGCCGCGGGCGTCCACCTCGATCTTCTGCGACAGGTCGCCGCGCGCCACCGCGGTGGTCACCTGCGCGATGTTGCGCACCTGCGAGGTCAGGTTGCCGGCCATGAAGTTGACCGAGTCGGTGAGGTCCTTCCAGGTACCGGAGACGCCGTCCACCTTCGCCTGGCCGCCCAGCCGGCCCTCGGTGCCCACGTCCCGGGCCATCCGGGTCACCTGGTCGGCGAACGAGGACAGCTGGTCCACCATGGTGTTCACGGTGTTCTTCAGCTCCAGCATCTCGCCGGAGACGTCGACGGTGACCTTCTGCGACAGGTCGCCGTTGGCCACCGCCGTGGTGACCTGCGCGATGTTGCGGACCTGGCCGGTGAGGTTGCGGAACGCGGTGTTCACCGAGTCGGTGAGGTCCTTCCACGTGCCCGCCGCGCCCGGCACCTGCGCCTGGCCGCCCAGCTCGCCCTCGACCCCGATCTCCCGGGCCACCCGGGTCACCTCGGAGCCGAAGGACTGGAGCTGGTCCACCATCGTGTTGACGGTGTTCTTCAGCTCCAGCATCTCCCCGGCCACGTCGACGGTGACCTTCTGCGACAGGTCGCCGCTCGCCACCGCCGTGGTCACCTGCGCGATGTCCCGCACCTGCGCGGTGAGGTTGCGGAACGCGGTGTTCACCGAGTCGGTGAGGTCCTTCCACGTCCCCGCCGCGCCCGGCACCTGCGCCTGGCCGCCCAGCAGGCCCTCGGCGCCCACCTCGCTGGCCACCCGGGTCACCTCGTCCGCGAAGGTGCGCAGCGTCTCGGTCATGGTGTTGATGGTGTCGGCGAGCTGCGCGACCTCGCCGCGCGCGCTCACCGTGACCTTCTGCGACAGATCACCGCTGGCGACCGCGGTGGTCACCTGGGCGATCCCGCGCACCTGCGCGGTGAGGTTCCCGGCCATCAGGTTGACCGAGTCGGTCAGGTCCTTCCAGACGCCGGCCACCCCGGGCACCTTCGCCTGGCCGCCGAGTTCGCCCTCGGTACCGACCTCCCGGGCCACCCGGGTCACCTCGGAGGCGAACGACGAGAGCTGGTCCACCATGGTGTTCACGGTGTTCTTCAGCTCCAGCATCTCCCCGGCGACGTGCACCGTGACCTTGCGGGAGAGGTCGCCCTTGGCCACCGCCGTGGTGACCAGGGCGATGTCCCGCACCTGCGCGGTGAGCCGGGACGCCATCGTGTTGACGGAGTCCGTGAGGTCCTTCCAGGAACCGGACATACCGCGCACCCGCGCCTGGCCGCCCAGCTTCCCCTCGGTGCCCACTTCACGGGCGACCCGGGTCACCTCGTCGGTGAACGCCGACAGCTGGTCCACCAGCCCGTTGACGGTACGGCCGACCCGGAGGAACTCGCCGCGCAGCGGATGCGGCGCGGTGCCGTCCGGTGCCTGCGCCCGCAGGTCCATCCGCTGGTCCAGATCGCCCTCGGCGACCGCCGTCAGCACCCGGCCGACCTCGGACACCGGCCGCACCAGGTCGTCGACGAGCGCGTTGGAGGCGTCGATCGCGGCCGCCCAGGCGCCCTCGCACGGGCCGGTCTCCAGCCGCTCGGTCAGCTTCCCCTCCCGGCCCACCACCCGGCGGACCCGGGCCAGCTCCCCGGTGAGCTGGAGGTTGCGTTCCGCGATCTCGTTGTACACCTCGGCGATCTCGGCCATCACGCCGTCGCCGGAGACCGCCAGCCGCTTGCGGAAATTACCGTCCCGCATCGCCGTCATCACGTTGAGCAACCGGTGCAGCGCAGCCGTCTCCACCTCGATCGTCCCGCTGCGCTGTTTGGCCCGGGACTGTCCGCCCTTCGTGCGCGTGTTCCTGCCCCGCGCCGCTGCGCCAGACTCCACCGTGTCCCTCCCGCAGGTCGACCGTCGGGTTCTTCCGCTTCCGAGCTTCCCAGTCTTTCACTCCGGGAACGCCGGGCCGTAACAGTTGGGGCAGCATCGCACACCGGACAGGGCACTCTCAGGGTGGAAACACTTCCCACCGGCATTCGCGTGAGCCGTGGAGGTAAGTAACCTGGCATCCGGCTAGGGCATCGGAGGGGCGCTGCACATGGGTGAGCAGATCGCCGGGACACACATGAGGAGACCTGTGATCACGGCGCGAGCGGCCGCCACCTTCGAACCGGTGGGACGCTCGGTCGCCTCCGCCCGTACCTTCGTCCGGGACACGCTGCAGGGCTGGGGCCTCACCGACATCGTCGACGACGCGGTGGTCCTCACCAGCGAGCTGGTCACCAACGCCGTGGTGCACGCCGGCACCGCGGCCGACGTCAGCTGCGTCCGCGCCGAGTACGGGGTGCGGGTGGAGGTCGCCGACCGCTACCCGGAGCGCGAGCTGCCGCTGGAGAACGCCGGGCGCAACTACGGCTCACCGGATCGCGAGGGCGGCCGGGGTCTGCTCCTGTGCGCCGCGCTCGCCTCCCGCTGGGGCGTGGAGTACAGCGCCGCGCAGAAGCAGGTGTGGTTCCAGCTGGACTTCCCCGACCGGCCGGCGGGCACCCGCTCGGCGGGCCCGGCCCTGCCGTCCGAGGCGCTGCCGGTGACCGACACCCGGGTGCGGGTCGCCGTGATCCAGATCGACCACACCACCGCGATCAGCGCCTGGAACGACGACGCCCAGGAGTTGTTCGGCTACCCGGCGGAACAGGTCGTCGGCAAGCCGCTGGCCGACCTCGCCGCCTGGCCGCACACCCCGGGCACCGGAACCGGCATCGCCGAGGCGCTCCGGCTGTCCCGCTGGGAGGGCAGCTACGGCATCCGCGGCGCCGACGGCCGGGTGCTCCCCGTCTACGCGTCCCACCTGCGGGTCCGGGACGCCGACGGCGCCCCCTCCACGGTCTGCCTGCTGGTCCGCGACCACGAGCGCGCGGTGCTGCAGAGCCCGGTGCGCGGGCCGTCCGGCGACGGCGGCAGCGTCCCCGAGCGGGGCACCTCCAGTGACGCCTTCGAGGTGTTCATCGGCTCCCCGGCGCCGGACGACCTGGACGGGCTGCTGCAGCGCACCGTGGAACGGGCCCGGGACATGCTCGACGGCGACTCGGCCTATCTGCTGCTCGCCACCGACGACGAGACCGAACTGGAGGTGCGCGCCTCCACCGGACTGCCGTCCGCCCGCCAGCGCTTCGCCCGGGTGCCCGTCGAGGCCGGCACCGGCCGCTACGGGTCGGCCCGCATGCCGGCCGTCCACGAGGACCTCACCGTGGTGCCGGGCGCCGTGCCGCTGCTCGCCAACACCGGCATGCGCTCGGTCGTCACCGTCCCGCTGAAGGTCGAGGGCCGGCTGACCGGGTCGCTGGGCGTGGCCGCCGAGGCCCCCGGCCGCTACAGCAACGAGGAGGCGCTGCGGCTGCAGTTCGCGGCCGACCGGATCGCGCTCGCCGTCGAGTCCGCCCGGCTGACCGAGCTGGAACGACTCCGCCGCGGCTCGCTGTCCTTCCTCGTGGAGGCGTCCGACCTGCTGGCCGGAACCCTGGACCGGGACCAGACGCTGGCCCTGATGGCGCAGATGACGGTGCCCACCCTGGCCACCTGGTGTGCCGTGTACACCATCGCCGACCCGTCCTCGGAGCCCGAGCTCAGCTATGTGCTGCACGAGGACGAGGACCGCATCGACGGGCTGAAGGCGCTGCTGGCGAAGGTCGATCCGCCGGAGCCGGTGACCACCCCGGGCGCCCGGGTCTGGTCGGCGCCCGCCGACGCGGCGAACGCCGCCGCGCTGCGCACCACGCTCCGCAGCCTCAACCTCGGCGACGCCGCGCGCCCCTCCTCCGGTCCCGGGGCCACGCTGGCCACCGCCGCCGCGGTGGGCGGCGAGACCGTGGTGCTGCCGCTGGTGGCCCGGAACCGGGTGATCGGCATGCTGACCCTGGGGAAGCCGACCGACGAGCACTTCCGCCAGGAGATCCTGGAACTGGCCGAGGACCTCTCCCGGCGGGCGGCGCTGGCGCTCGACAACGCCCGGCTGTACTCGGAGCGGACCGCCATCAGCCAGTCGCTGCAACGCAGCCTGCTGCCGCCGGAGCTGCCCGAGGTCGCCGGCGTCGAGGTCGAGGTGATCTACCGGGCGGCCGGTGAGGGCAACGAGGTCGGCGGTGACTTCTACGACCTGTTCCCGATCCGCGACGGCGCCTACGGCTTCGCGATCGGCGACGTGTGCGGTACCGGTCCGGAGGCCGCCGCCGTCACCGGCCTGGCCCGGCACGCCCTCCGCCTGCTGGCCCGGGAGGGCTTCGGCGGCCCGGCGGTGCTGGAGCGGCTGAACGCGGCCATCCTCGACGAGGGCGCCCGCAGTCGCTTCCTCACCCTCCTCTACGGCGAGTTGTGGCCGCAGCCGGACGGCAGTGCGCTGCTGAAGGTGGTGTGCGCCGGGCACCCGCTGCCCCTGCGCCTGCGGCCGGACGGCACGGTGGACGCGGCCGCCGAACCGCAGCCGCTGCTCGGCGTGATGGACGACCTCGAACTGTACGAGCAGACGGTGTCGCTCGACCCGGGCGATGTCCTGCTCTGCGTCACCGACGGGGTCACCGAGCGCCGTGAGGGTTCCCGGATGCTCGGGGACGACGGTCTCGCGGATGTGCTGACCACCTGTACCGGTCTCACCGCCGGCGCGGTCGCGGCCCGGGTGCTGCGGGCGGTGGAACGGTTCGCCGTCGAGCCGCCCTCCGACGACATGGCGATCCTGGCGATGCGGGTGCCGGAGCCGCGGGCTCCCGAGGACTGACGGCGCCGGCCCCGGTGCGCGGCGGCCCCGGCGAGGCCGCCGGCGCCGCCGCGCACCGGGGCCGCACACGAAGAAAGGCCCCCGCCGAACGGCGGGGGCCTTTCCTTCTTTTCCAGAGCCCCAATACGGAATCGAACCGTAGACCTTCTCCTTACCATGGAGACGCTCTGCCGACTGAGCTATTGGGGCGGGCCAACGAAAAGAATCATACCCGAACTTGGGTGCGCTCCGAACCACCCGCCCCATCAGCCCCGCGCGGCGACTCGCGACAGGTTCTCAGGCGGCGGACCGCAGCAGACCGCCCAGCGCGTTGCAGGCCGACACGACGCGCTGCAGCTCCCGCCGGGACATCGACGCGTCGACCGGCAGCGCCAGGCACTCGTCGGCGGCCCGTTCGGTCTCCGCCAGCCACAACTCCCGCCGGAAGCGCGGCAGACGGTGCACGGGGGTCTGTACGGGGACGTGGCAGACGACGCCCCGGGAACGCAGCGCGCGGGCGAACGCGTCCCGGTCCGGCCGGCCGTTGCCGGGGACCCGCACCACGTACTGCTGGTAGCTGTGCACCACCCCGGCGGCCACCACGGGGGTGAGCACGCCGCGCAACTTCCCGTCCAGGAAGGCGGCGTGGGCCTGGCGCCGGCCGATCTCGGCGATCGGCTCGTGCACCGCGCCGTACCCGATGACCCGCACGTCGTGCCGGGCGCCGAGTTCGTTGAAGCGTGCCATGTCGGCCGGGTGTCCGAAGGTGTGCACGGGGACGACGGCCGCGGTCCGCCCGGTGACCGCCGCGGCCGCGGCGGCCGGGTCCAGGCAGTAGGAGTCGGCGTCTATGTCCACGAACACCGGGCGGGCGCCGGCCAGGAGCACCGCTTCCGCGGCCTCGGGCGTGCCGTAGGCAGGCACGATCACCTCGTCGCCGGGACGCACGCCCGACTCTGTCAACTCACGTCGCAGCTCATCCGCTGGAGTCCCCATGGCCGCATCGTGCCCAGGCAACATGAACGTGGAGTGTCCCGGAACGCAACGCAGTGAAGCCCTGCCAGGAACCTCCGAAGAGGCTCCCGACAGGGCTTCACACAAAAATTGTTCGGCGGCGTCCTACTCTCCCACAGGGTCC